>JBIIIF010000311.1:0-7732 GCA_044235005.1 Planctomycetaceae bacterium
GACACCATCGCGGAGAAGCCACGTCGGGAGATCTTATGCCCCATTGAATTCTGATTAACTGACATCCCGCATCTCCATGTTTTTTTCCGGGCAGGAATCTCCATCAAGCATGCGAGCCATCTGAAAAGGTTACCAGCAAATCTTGCCGGTCCCCGCATGGCCGCAGTAATGCAGAGCTTCCCGCCATCATACGAATCCTATTCTTCTCTCCATCGCTGATTTAAACCAGATCGCATCATAAAAAATCAAACGCTGGATTCTTGTCAGCTCAGTTTGTGCGCCGGAGACTGAATATCTTCACGAAGTGATTCCACGATTGAAAAACGACCTTAGCGCCGACTCCGCAAACGACCAGTATTGACTGAACTACCATCCTGAGAGCAAACAGAAATTGGAATTGTGGTAAATGCTGTGGGCCGATAGACTCCGGCAGAAATTGCCCGATGGAGTGGCAATCCTATTTAAAAAAGACGGGATGCGGGAATGGAATCCTCTCGCAGCGGACTGCTTTCGACGCTGTTGATGACGTTACCACTAATCGTGGTGCCGGCCATTGCGTTGCTGCGCCCTCCGGGGCAAATTGCGTCTGTCTCGACAACTCCACTTGAGGCAACAGACGACTCTGCAGAGGCTCTCCTTGATGAGTTCGATATTGTCGAGTCAGAATCTGAACATCGAAGAACACGAGCTGGCCGCGAGGCGGATGGCGCCCGTGACGAATTCGACGAACTCTTTGCGGAGTCTCCGTCCGTAAGTGATTCAGGTTCGGCCGACGCGGATCGCACTTCAAAGCATGACTCTGCAGAAGCTTTCGACGAAGACATGTCGAATCCCTTCGATCTTGAGGAATCATCTGACGATTCACTCACGGACCGGCAAACTCCAAGAACAACTGGAGGAGCCGAGAGGATCGTTGAGGAACTGAACGTTAACGGGGCGTTGCGAACAATGTGGTTTGAAGCAGGCTCAAAAACGCCTGTGGGATTCGCGGCTTTCTTTCGTGGTCAAACTGAGTTGACACGAATACGATTCGAAGCCGTTGGACAGTCACGTGAGGAATGTGCAAAAAATGTTCTGAACCAGGTTCGACAGTGGCAGTCCGAGCAGGCAGTGGAATAGCCATCTTGAGATTATCACTGACGAGTTCGGCATGAACAGTTAGTATCTCTTCTGAGCGATCAGGTCCGACACTTCAACGCAGACCGGCGAATCTCGCATGCTCACTTTTCTCATTGCCAGACTCCTGGTCTCCCTGTTGGGAAACGCACGCCGAAAACCCTGACGGATTTCCGATCCCTCTGCCGACTTTTCTCAGCCATGCCTCATTCATCGCGCGGAACATCGACACGAATCGAACAGCCGTGGTCAACAGTCTCTTCTGGTGGGACAGACCGAGAGCGTATGCACTGGCTGATCTCGACCGGACCGGACCGCGGGAACATTCGCGGCGGGTTTCAGATTCTTGCGGATGGCGGACTCGTTCGCTCTACTCGTCTTGCTCGACTGGAAGCCGCCTTATTGATTGCCGAAGGTGCAACCCCGGCCAAAAAACTGTCGCAAGTCGCACGGTTGATCGACGTTCGCGAAGTGCAACAACTTATTCAGGTACTGAATGATGGCTATGACCGAACTCGGTCTGCATTCCGAATCGAGCAAACGGCGGCTGGCTACATTCTGATGACGCGTGCTTCATTGTCAGCCTGGCTGGACCGACTCCACAATCGTCAAGCGGAAATGAAGCTGTCGGCACCGATGATGGAAACGCTGACTATTGTGGCCTACCAACAGCCTGTTACGCGCGCTGACGTGGAAGCCATCCGCGGCGTACAGTCCGCCGAGATGATTCGCCAATTAATGGACCGAGGGCTACTGCGAATCGGCGGAGAGGATGATTCTCTCGGTCGACCTTTTCTTTACGAAACGACTCGGCAGTTTCTGTCGATGTTTGGCCTGAGGAAACTGGAAGATCTGCCGAATTTCGAGACCCTTCGCAGACAAAGAACATTACCAGCGATCGCTGAAACAAGTGACGAGGAAGAAGAGGAATCTGCGTAATGCATCGGGGCCATCACCATTAAAACGAAACGCCCATCCTCAACATCATTGCCGCATCCAGATCCTGCTGGAACGCAGTGTCGGTGTACTCAATCGACCTGTTGAAGACATAACCAGCCTCAACAAAAACAGAGCGATTCTGTGGCTGCAGATGCTCCAGCCCGAATACCAGCCGCAAGTCACTCAGCGTGAGTTCGTCAGAAACTCCCCCGGTTCGCTTCACTGCCCATGTATTGCCGCCAAAGACTCCGCCAAGATAACCCCATGTCTCATGATCGCAGCCACTCTTTGCAAGTCGATAGGAGATTTTCGGAGTCGGAAACTGAATGTCATACCTCCATCGCGGAGACGGGGTCCACAATAAACCCATCGCTGGCAAGACAGGAAAGTCCTGTCTCCCGGTGAAAACAGCCCCCCCGGAAACTGAAAGTGTTTTTGGAACCCATTGCCACGTCAGAAGCCCAAGACCAAACAATCGAAAGGCGTTGTCACTGGTCTGAAAATCGCTTCTGACAGAGGGCGTGATGAGAATCATCGATCCCAATCGTTCCGAAATTGGTCGACGCCAGAACACCTTGACCCCTGTCTCATAAAGAGAATCAGGGACATCAAAGATCGCATCAGCCTCAAGTAAATCGGCCCTGAAGTACGGCGTGATCGATACCAGATTATCCATACTTCCCAAAGGAATCGCAAAACTGGCGCTGGTATCAACCGTACGCACAACAATTCCTGTGGCAGGATCATCGCCAATCGAACTGTAATTCACCTGAACACCCTGAAGAAAACCATTTCGATGGCGAACCAGAGGAATTTCGCAATCGCCGCATAGTTCGCAATCCTGTTCCCCGCAAATTGAATCAGTGGTGAAGCCCACAGGTTCAACTGAGCCATCTTCGGCACTGCTCACGCCATAACCCGTGTTATTGAAGTTGTCGTGCCCTTCAATCAAAGAGCCATTCTGTAAACTGTTTTCCTGACTTAATGTCTGTCTCTCTTGAGATGAAACAAAGACGGGGGTGAACGCCGAATCCCCGGAGTCGCCTGCCAACGACGTAATCCGCAAAGCACTCAGGAAGGGTTCATCGCCCCTCGCGTCGCGGAAATTTGCGGCAAAAAACAGAACGATCGGGACGCAAATCAGCGTACGACGAGACAGCATAGTAGTTCCCGACCATGTGACCACGGACACAAACAGCGCACTAACGCAGCAGCAATCATTTTTCTGACCGTGCAGTACCGTCTGGTTATTAGGTGTAATGGTCGGCATTTTTCAAATGCTGACAGGGTGTCGTTTACGCGAATGACCTGACGTCAAGGTCTTCAACCTCTCGTCTGTCCGGCAGTTTACGTCGTCCCAAAACGCAATTCGGCAGATTCTTCTGAACATCTTCTGAAGTCTTCTTAAAGCACCGGAGGACTGCTATCCTTCGGCACTTCTTTTTCTGACGACGAAATGAAGAATCTCCATAAGCAGAAAGCCACTCTGCGGATGAAGCTTTTGAAGACACCCCCTTTCTCGACTCTACCTAAACTTATCAGACCATGAAGCCATCCGAATTTAACGTGGACGATCTGCAACTTTGGCTGTCCGCCGCAATTGAAGCCGCACAACGGGGGGGAAAAGTTCTTCAGGAATGGGTTGGAAAGTTTTCCGTTCGGGAGAAGAGTCGGTCCAACCTCGTGACTGAAGCGGATGAAGCATCACAATCGGCTATCGTCGAAAGTCTCAGGCGGCATTTTCCGAACCATGGATTCCTCGGTGAAGAGAACCTCAATGATCGAACGCCGGGGACAGAAGCCTTCTGGATTATCGACCCGCTCGATGGCACCACAAACTATGTGCATGGCTTTCCGTACTACTGCGTTTCAATCGCGTTGTCTGTTGGCGGACGAATTGTGGTCGGAGTAATTTACGATCCGACTCGCAACGAAACTTTTTCGGCGGTACTTGGTCAAGGCGCATTTCGGAACGGTTTGCCTGTTCAAACCAGTGGAGAGACAGAAATGCAATCTGCGATGGCGATTGCAAGTTTGCCGGTCGCCACAGATCCGGAGAATCCGGCCGTACGAAGATTTCTGCAGGCACTCCCAAAACTACAAACAGTGCAACGCACGGGCTCAGCGGCGTTGAATCTGGCCTACGTTGCTTGCGGCCGAATTGATGCGTTTTGGTCCAGCAGCCTTTACGCCTGGGATGTGGCGGCAGGAGCCTTACTGGTTTCTGAAGCCGGAGGATCCATTACAACCCTTACAGGCGATGAATTCAGCGTTTTCGTTCCAAGCCTGCTTGCTGCCAGTACTGCGACACTTCGCCAGGAACTCGTAACCGCATTCCGTTGATTTCCGTCAACGCCTTCACCAGCCGCCAAATTCCGCCTAAACTAACAGGAGAGTCATTTTCGGAGTCCGGGTCATCTGATGCAGAAAGGAAGCGGGGCGATGAGGCCAATAATCTGCCTGCTGTTACTGCAGCATTGGATGATCTTTTCGGGATCTGAACTCTACGCTCAATCAGATGTCGCTGTTCCTTCGCCCGGGACTAACGAAGCTGCCACCATGAATCCGGCGGAGACTTCTGAAAAGGCGGGGTCAATTCTTTTTCGGACTCCACAGGGGCAACTGGTCCCGGTCACTGATCTACTGGGCAAAGGTATTGTTGAAGAAATTCTGCAGCGTGTTGAGGAACAGCGGAACGAGCCACGCTTCACCGTATCCCAACTGGAAGTTTCGGGGGAGATTGATCAGGACGAAGTGCGTCTGAAAATCGATCTGCAGATTCAGGTAAACTCAACGACAGAATGGGTCACCGTTCCTCTGGCTCTTGGGGACGTCTATCTTGCCGGTCCACCGAAAGCAGTGTCGTCAGCAGTTGATGGGCAATCAATGCTCACCACCGGTGAGCAGAATACTCAGCAGTGGCGTCTCAGAGGTAAAGGGCTGCATACGATTTCGATGGACCTCGTTGGAAAAACGAGAGTCGTTTCACCGGGCGTCTCGCAGATCAGCCTCAATCTTCCGGCCGCCCCAATCTCGCATGCGATATTTCAATTTAGTGGACCCGTTGAACTGTTGAAGCTTCCCGCATCCACTGTCGACAAGACCACCCGAGATGATCAGGGCGTGCGCACTGTTGAATTCTGGGGACCGGGTCCTGGCTTTGGAATGACCTGGTCGCAGGTCGTTTCGCGAATCACACAGAAGCCCGTTATTCAGGTGCAGAATCGCATGAAGCTGGATCTGACTACTATTCCTGTCACACTGACGGGGACACAGGTACTTCAGATCAGCGGAAGTCCGGTGAGTGAAATTCAGGTCACATTTCCGGCAGGGTTTCAACTTGTCGAAGCGGATGCTCGCAACGCTGCCGGAGTCTCCGTCCTGAACAATTTTGAAAGTCCTCCCACAGACGGTCCTGTTGCCGCGTTGTATCGACTGACCTCCGCACTGGAAGGAACGCTGACCCTCTCATTTGACCTCGAACTCACGGGCCGTCAGTTTCCTCAGGACATCAAAGTTTCAATGCCCTCAGTCAGGGACGCAGGTCAACAGCCGGGAGATCTGGACATCCTTGCTCCGACTGGTCTTTTGGTCCAGCAAACGGAACTCAGGGGCGTTCAGAGAATTCGTGTGACATCGGAGGCCGACCTGAGCGTTGCGGCGACAGCATTTCGCATGCGATCACCGGAGTCTCTAATTGTCCTGCATGTCGAGGAGACAGAAGCGCAGTTTGCGGTTTCGCCGGAACTCAGTCTGAAACCTGACCCTCAGAACGTGCTGATGACAGTCCGTTATCCAGTGAACGTTCTGAAAGGATCCCTGCTTGATCTCTCGATCATATGGCCCGGTTACTCATCGAATGAGTGGCAAATCGTCCCGGGTACGCTTCGTCTGGAAACCGGGAAGAACAGTTTTCCGTTGACGAGGACAACTTCCGAAGCTGACAAAGATTTGCTTCAAGTCACCTTTCCTGAAAGGCAATCCGGACAGTTTTCCGTCGTTTTCAGCGCCTATGCGCCCCTGGCGGAAGTTCGATTGGGCGCCATACAATTACGTTGCCCGGAGGTTGCAACTCGACGCGCACAACCGTTCGTCATTCGAACCATCGAATCAGATGAATACTCTGTTCGCCCCATCAATATGGGAACGGGAGAACTCCTGCCGTCTGTGCCCGTTGCAGGCTCGTTGACCGGTGGTGGAGTTGATGACGGATTGAAGTCGGAAAGCTGGCTTCACGACGATCCCACAAATCCTATTCGCCTGGAACTACCGGCGCAGGCTCCATCCGTTAACGCGGAAATCACCGTAGGATTACAACCTCGAGAAAACGGCATTGAAGTTCAGGAGTTGATCCATTTCGAGATTGAGCATCGTGATTTGACAAGCCTGCAGTTACAGGTCCCGGATGGAATTCGTCGTCCCACGGTCAGAATTGCAGGGACAACAGAACCACTTCGAGGAACAATTGAATCATCCAACTGGAGTTTCCGGCTTCCAGAGAGTCGGCGGGGAAGTCTCGACGTCGAGGTGACTTATCTGTGGTCAAGTCCGCTTGAGGCGGCGCAGCCAATGAATCACGTGTATCAACTCCCGGTCATTATTCCGGAATCCACAACGGTCCTGAGCATTCTTGCAGGGACAAGCTCTTTTAGTGGTCTCCGAGTTCCGGATGATTCCACCTGGTCTCCAGTCTATTCAGAGACTTTTGAATCTGCGATGCAAACAACACAGCCTGTGACTGTGATTCCGATCCTATGGACAGACCGGATGGCTTTAACTGCGTCCATCAGCCCTGACCTTGTTTTCGTCGGAACAACAATCATTGGTGGCCAGGCCATTACTTCGACCCTTGCCGTTTATGATTCAGTCCCGGATTCTATTGTCATTGAAACTCCCGAGGACTTAAAGCTGGAAACAATTCTGCTCGGCGATCGTACGCTACGAGCAAGCGGTGCGGATTCCGTCGTCATGCCTCCCCAAAGGATCCCGGATCGGCGAGTGACTCGTCGCACAATTGCCGTTGACAAGATCGACGGTATTGGAAACGGCCCGGTACTGTTCGAGATTCGAGTACGGGAGAAACTACCAGAAACAAAAGCACTCTGGTTATCTTCATTGTTCCGTCGAGCATCTATCGTGGGTGAATCCGGAGCAGTTCCGGTTGTGTGGTGTGTTGGATCTCAGGACGAGTTTCAGGCTGTTTCTGCATCCAGCACATTTTTGTCTTTGACTCAGCGAGGAGCGACAATTCTTCCGGGAGGTGAGACTGTTCGCAGCCTTGCCGACCGTCAGCTTCTTGCCGTAGTTTCGCCTTACTCAGAGAACCTTCAGAATGTGATTATCGAGCAGGCAGATGAATGGTTGGCACAGCCCGGACGCCATGATCTGTTTTTTGGTGCCTCAGAATCGGGTGCCCTGAAACTCTATCTGGTCCCACATGTCGCTTTGCTGCTGATTAGTGCATTGACTTGTGTTCTCTTCTATCTGATCTCATGGCTTTTCAGGGGACTTACGATAACGGCCCCGATGCTTCTGCTGATCTGTTTCGGTCTGGCCGCGTGGCTCTTTTTCCCCGAACGAACTCTAATCGTGGCGCCTTACATCGCTATGGGCGTACTTTTTGGATTTGTTTCCGCCACGATTCAGCGAATGACCAGTGAAAGAAGAATGAGATTCT
>JBIIIF010000077.1:0-25571 GCA_044235005.1 Planctomycetaceae bacterium
TCAGAATCAGCAGGCGAGGTTCTGCAGGCGGTTTTCGAGTTCGTCGATGAGTTCACCAATTGTTCGTCCCGAGCATGAGGTCGGGAGGCCGATGGGTTCGCCAATTGTCACCCACTCCGCAACTTTGCGTTCAGCGGCGACGACCGTGCTGTGATCTCTCCCGCCGAAATACATTCCAATTTCACGATAGGCGGACTTCGTCATTCGACGAGACATAAACATTGCCACTGCGCGGGGCAGGGCGATTGCCTTGCGACGTGATGCAGATCGAAGGTCAGCGACAGTAACACCGAAGACCTCACATACGACTTTTTCGACATCGCTGATTCGGACAAGTCGACGACACTCTTCAGCCATTTCACCGAGGATTTCACGAGCAACAGTCAGTGTTATTCGCCGACCATTTAACGCAAACTGTCCTTCAAGCTGATTAAGGGCTCCCTGAAGTTCACGAATGTTGCGACGGCATCGCCGCACGACGTACTCAAGGGCATCGTCGGCGAAAACGGCTTTCATACCAGCAGTCAGGGATCTGGCAAGCTTGTACCGCGTGGCTTCATCGGGCGACTCGATTCGGCAAACCAGTCCACTCATAAATCTGGTTGTTAACTCCTCACGATGCTTAGTGAGCAGTCGAGGATGTCGATCCGAAGAGATCACAACCTGGCCACCATGATCAATCAACTGAGTAATCGTGTGAAGGAATTCTTCCTGAGTCGCTCGTTTGTTGTCCAGAAACTCAATGTTGTCGATCAACAGAACTTCAACATTCCGAAATCGCTGACGAAACGAGGGAACAGTTCGCGAACTGAGCGCGGCGGTGAAATAGTTGGTGAAGGCTTCGCAGGTCAGATACATCACATTCTTTTCAGAATGCTTTCTCCGGACTTCCGTATAAATCGCCTCGAGCAAATGAGTCTTACCAGTCCCAGTCCCGCCATGAATGAATAGCGGATTATACCTTTCTCCCGGAGTCGCAGAAACCTGCCGTGCCGCCAGAACTGCCAGGTCGTTGCATTCCCCCGATATGAACGAGTCGAAACATCGGAAGCGCCGTCGATTCCCGGGGAGGCTCAGGGAGGCAGGTCGGTCAAACTCAGAAGCAACGGCTGGAAGTGGCTGAAGATTCTTTGTTGTTTTTAGGGGGCCATTTCCCGCATCTCGACGCAGCTTCACATCATTGTCGATAGCTCCGGGATTCATCACCCCGGAAACAACAGCCGCGGAGGCGGTCCTCGAAGCTGCACTGAACTCGTCGGCCACCTCCAGCATGAGGGACTCGTCAACCTCAAGCTGTGATGTTGCGGACGGGCCGAGAACCAACTGAGCCGCCTGATTGAGCGATGTCCTGAAACGTCGCAACAACCAACCCAGAATAAAAGGATTCGGAACCCGCACAATCAGTCGATCGCCGGAGATCTCGAAGCGAGTTCGCTTAAGAAACCAGTGATGGAAATTTTGTTCACCGACGGCGTCGCGGACCGAATGTGTAATCCGATCCAGTTCAGAGGATACGACAGGCGGCTGCGCATATGCAGAACTTGAAACCGAAATTCGCGCAGAGATGCACGAAGCATCGAACGTCGGCTTGTCGTCTTGACGTACGGGCTGCGTCATGCGCCCCTCCCTCTTTCGCCAGCGCGCAGCACGGCCTTGGACAAAGACGGGGCAATTCGCGAAAGCAAGCAGCTTGCGCGGCACTCCATCGCCTGTCGCCTCAAGGGCAGGGCGGTGCTTCGGGACTGGCATTTTTGACAGGTTATACTCGACGACGAGTGCAGATTCGTCATCGAGCGCATACTCACTCAACGGGGAGCGATGTTAACCAGACATGAAGAACTGTCAAACGAGCTCACATGAAATCCACTCACAGTTTGTTGAGAGAATTTCGTAAGTGTATTAGTACGAAGACTCTCCGAATTCAGACGATTCTGACTGCGACTTTCTCAGCTCAAAATGACTGTCTATCGTTGACAAACCGGAATCCACCCAAGCGCCCGCCAAATCATCTTTGCGGAATAACTGATCGCCGCAACTGGAAACGGCTCTCTGCAGAGATTGCGGGATTTGTTAGGCTTCTCCTCTCTCGGAATCCCTGCCAATTTCGAACCTGCCATAATCAGGGGTACTTCAGCAGTGGTCCGGGAATGGCGTTTTGAGAAATTGGGATGGTCGTCACGGGAATGCTTTGCCATGAATTCGCAGGAGTTGGAGCTGAATGATCGTGTTCGAGTCATTCTTGGCTCAGGATTGATGGTCTTGTCGTCGCTTTTCGCAGTGTTCATTTTCTGTGATCGAATGGACATGCGCCCTTTCGAGTTTCCGACAGTCTGGTATTCCACGCGATCCCTTCACCTGCTTCTTTGTGGAGCCATGTTCTTTTGTGCTGCAAAGATGCTGAGGTCACCCCCCCATCGCACGCAAAATCGCGCTCAGCCCTTGTTTTCCAGTTGCCGGCTCTTTACTCGCAAACATTGCCCCTTGTGTGACGATGCAATTGCTGTCCTGGCAGGTTTTCAGGGAGCGTTACCCGGAATTGAGATGATCGATATTGATGATTCTCGTGAGCTGATGAGGCAGTTCGGTGAGTCCGTCCCGGTTGTGGAAATTGAGGGAAAGGTGCGATTTCGCGGTGGCGTCAATGCCCACCTCTTGCAGCGACTGATCAACGCTGCGGAAAGGCGAGCTGAAGTCGCCGGTTTGGATGCACGCGCTCGCGGTCACGAAACTGCTGATTCGGCTGCCTGAGTCGTATCTATCCTGGCCATCAGCAACATCGTTTTGTAGTTTCCGGCGAAACCCTATAATCTCAGTAATTCAACTGTTCAGGTCCGCGGGGCAGGGCAGTGGGGTTGCTGTGTGCCTTGTTCTTTTGACGCCAATCCTTCATTGCTGTTGGCGCGTTCTCCGGCTTTGGATTCATCGAACTATGCAGACTTCGGACATCAATATTTCATCATCTTGCGTCCTGATCGCTGACGATATTCAGCAGAATCGTGAACTGCTGGAGGCATATCTCGCCGATGAGGGCTACGAGATACTAATGGCGGCTGACGGTCATCAGACTATGCAAATGGTGGAGAATCGCCAGCCCGATTTGATCCTGCTCGACATCATGATGCCGCGAATGAGCGGATATGAGGTCTGCTCTCAGATTAAGAGCGATCCTGCCAAGCGTGGAATTCCCGTCCTGATGGTAACCGCGCTAAATGAGGCGGGTGATATCGAGAAGGCAGTCAATGCAGGCTGTGATGACTTCCTGACGAAACCGGTCAATCGACTGGAACTCAGGACTCGAGTGCGATCATTGTTACGGGTTCGTCATCTGTCGAATGAACGCGATCGCTTGCTGGCCTATCTGGAGGAGATGGAGCATCGAGTCCTCCGTGGGGACTGACCAATTTTACGCGAGTTGTGTTTTCTTTGTCCGTCGCTCAAGAAAGCTGTTTTCAAAGATGTCCGAGCCAGAACCATTCCTGACGTCCAATCGCAGCGAACCCGTTCAGCAGAACCAAGAGGTAGACGCTGCGTCTGGAGTGATGGATGTCACGGCCATCGAAGTCGTGATTCGCAATCGCCGGGCTCAGCCATTCTTTGGCAGGCATCCCTGGGTTTTTGCAGGAGCGGTTGACCACGTCAAAGGGGCAAAGCCTGATCAAATTCCACCAGGAACGGTGGTTCGGCTGATCAATTCCGAAGGGCGATTCATTGCCTGGGGACTCTACAACTCCAACAGCCGAATTGTTGTCCGTCTCTACTCATGGAGGCCCGATCTTCTGTTGACGGCCGATTTCTGGCAGCCACTGATCCAACAGGCTATCAGGTCCCGAAGAGCACTTTTTCAACTAGATGACTCCAGAACCGCATGCAGATTGATCTTCAGTGAAGCCGATGGGCTTTCAGGACTCACCGTTGATCTTTATGCCGGATACCTGCTCGTGCAGTTCACCAGTTTGGCATTGTTTCAGCATCGAGAGCCAATCCTGGCTGCATTGCAGGCGGAGTTGCAGCCCACAGGAATTTGGCTGCGCACAGAGAAGGGAATGCGCGAAGCGGAAGGCCTGGATGTTGTCGACGGGCTGATTGCCGGCCAGGAACCGCCTCGTCCGCTGTTCATCGAGGAACACGGTGTCAGCTACGGTGTCGATGTGCAGCAGGGTCAGAAAACCGGGTGTTACCTTGACCAGCGTGACAACCGTCTTGCCGCAAGTCGCTACCTGAAGGGGCTCGATGTCCTTGATGCCTTTTGCTTTTCAGGAGGCTTTGGCATCACGGCCGCAAAGCTCGGCGGTGCAGCTTCCGTGCTGGGAATTGACTCCTCTGAGTCTGCCCTGGTCCTTGCAAAGGCAAATGCAGAATTGAATGGCGTTGCTGACCGGTGCCGGTGGAAGAAAGATGACGTTCGCCCGGCCCTGGAAGGCATGGCAGGGCAGGGCAGAACATTTGATGCCGTCATACTTGACCCACCCCGCATGGCCAGGACTCGCGGAGGCACGGACCGAGCCGTTACAGGATACTCTCGCCTCAATCAACTGGCTGTCGAGATCCTTAAGCCCGGCGGAATTCTGGTGACCTGTAGTTGCTCCGGACTTGTAACTCGTGCTGAATTTCAGGAAATGCTGGGAGAGGTTGCGCGAGTCACCGGGCGAGACATTCAAATCCTTGAAAACCGTGGCCAGCCATCCGATCATCCGGTCAGCGTAACATGCCCCGAGACCGAGTATCTGAAGGTCATGATCTGTCGAGTCAATTAGTTGGCTATTTGCGAAGCATTCCTGACAGGACTGCTTCGAGTTCCTTTAGTCCTTGCGATGCATCGACTTCATAAAAGCCAGCGTGATAGTGTGCAACCTTGCCTTCTGGATTCACTACGATCCACAGCGGGAGCTGCCCTTTTGAGTCTCTCGGATCTCCGAACGACTTCAGTAAGGCCCCGTTATCGTGTCCGATCGGATAAGTCAAGTTCATGAATTCCGATAGTTTTCGCGCCGAACGTCTGCCCCTGCCCATGTTTTCGGCTGTCTGAAGATCCGGATTCGTGCTCACCCCAACAACTTCGACGTTCATCTTCTTCTTTTGGTTGAACAGAAATTCGAGATAACCAGTCTGGCCATACGGCTCAGAGAGTGGCGCATCTCGATAGTCCCAAAAATGCAGAATTACAGTCTTGCCCTTCAGCGATGTTGAGTCCAGTTTTGTTCCGCTCACGAGGTCAAGCACGAACGCCGGCACATCGGAGTTCATGAGTTCGTTCGCTCGGCTCGCAGCAGAGGAGAGTCGCTTCTGCTGCTGTTCGGCGTCGGTTCGCATTCTTCGAACAAGATCTTCGAGCGGCGTACCCTTTGAGAGTCGCGTCGTTTGCTCAATCCCTGCCAATACATCGTCCACCTGCCGCTGAGACAGTTCATACCCGTGGGAGTCCGGGCGTCTCTTCAATGCGGATTGAAGCGAAAGAAGTTGGGCCTTCAGTTCAGAAAGCTGTGTACCCACAGCAGGATCCAGTTGCTTTGACGACGCTCTTGCGAGCGTGAGTCGAAACTGGTCGCCCTGGCCCATGAACACGTCAGCCTCCGCTCTTAAGATAATTCCCGACGAGGCCTCCACTGTAAGAGATTGCTGACGACCTCGGCGTTCCCTGGCATCCACAATCCACACGCTGGTGCCATCAAGCGTTTGCTCCTCTACTGCGGTCATCTGCCAACCTGCGTGCTCCCACATGGTGTCAGGCGCAATCGAAGCGGGCAGGGTGGTCACAAGCGGAGGCAGATTGATCAGGTAAATCGTCCCATCATAGTTGTAGACGAGGTGAGGTTGAACTTTATCTTCAGGCGTTGCAGGGCCTGTCAAGCCAAAGCTATCTGGCCACGGGCACCCTGCACGGAGATCGTCTGACACCGTGAAAAAGTATTCGCTGCCACTTGAATACAGGTCTGCTTCGAACCGACGCAGAATTTCCCCGTCGCCCTCCCCTGGCTGTATAAGCGAGCCCGAAAAGGTTGAATGCCGTGTCTCCCCATCCGATATGGCCGCGATGACAGTCTGCTGCACTAGAGCAAGGACCGCAAAAAGTGTGAGTCGCACAGGAGTTGATCCTGGGGTAGACAGGAAAGAGATCAAATTTGAAAACATCAAACCGGGCCTTTATACGCAGCGGTAAGGTGATGAACTCAACCAAATCGGTCGATCAGTTGAAGCCAAATCGCAACAAGTCGTTGCGACCCACAGTCAAAACGGACATCGGGGACAAACTCGCCAGTCGCGAAATATGTCAGATCAAAGCATGAACCACAATTCAGTAGCCCAACACGACCTTGAGTTGAGTTTTTTTGTGGGACTTCCTGAATGGGAGCCACATGTTGCGACTTTCGACTTCCAACTGCCGTAACGGTCACGGGTATACTGGTTCTTTGCCAGTGAAGTCGCAGAAATCGGGGCGGTTTTCTATGATCCCGGCAGGCTCTGTGATAAAGATAACAGATGTTCATCTATTGGTCGTGCCAGACCCGGAGAGATCCATGAGCGAAACCCAAAACGTTGTCGGGGGATACGAACTGAAGAACTGTGTCGCAAGCGGTGCTTCGACTCAGATTTGGGAAGTTGTACAGCAAGGAACGACCACTCCATTAGCCATGAAATTGCTCCTGCCGGATGCGTTTAAGGATCCGGAAGCGAAGGCTGTTCTCAAGCACGAATTCAAGGTGGGATCGACGTTTGAGCATCCAAATCTTGTGCGATTGCACAAGCTCGAGGTGAACCGGGACCACGGCTTTTACATTATGGATTATTTTCGAGCCCCCAGCCTGAAAGCCCAGATCTCCGCAAATCTGGCAGAGACACAGAGCCGATTCAAAAAAATTGCCGAAGCCGTATGTCAGGCTCTGGTCCATATGAATGAAAAGGGCTGGCTGCATCGTGATATTAAGCCCGACAATATTCTTGTCAACAAAACAGGTGAAGTGAGGGTGATTGACTTTTCCTTGTCGACGAAACTAGCCACGGGCCTGATGAAACTGCTCTCTGGCAAGCAAAAGGCAATTATGGGAACGCGAACTTATATTGCGCCAGAAATTATTCTAAAGAATCCCCCGACTGCACAGTCTGACATTTATAGTTTAGGGGTAGCGTTTTACGAAGTTGTCACAGGAAATCCGCCATTTGCAGGGATGAGCCCCAGCGATCTCCTCAAAAAGCACATCAGTGAATCGCCTGCTCCACCCTCTCTTGCTAATCCTAATGTAACGCCTGAGCTGGATGCTATAATCCTTAGAATGCTGTCTAAGAAACCGAAAGATCGTTATGCGGAAATGCGCGAAGTTATGTCAGCGCTTCGCAACGTGAAATGCTTTAAGGAGGATCCTTTTGAACTTTATGAACGCAAGGTAAAAGAGGCAAAAGCCAATGAGAGCTTGAGTGTCGACAAGCGACTTGATAGTCGCGCTGATGCCGATCGTGTTTCTCGCGGCATTGCAGCTCCGGCGAAGCCAACGAAGGGCAAACGCATGACAGCACCGATTGGTGAAATGGAAGCTGTGAAGAAGATTGGCGCCGGAAAAAACGTGGCTACGCCAGCTCAAGCGCAACCAGCGGCTATGCCTGTGATGCCTGGCTTAATGCCTGGCATGGTTCCTCAAATGCCGTATGGGATGCCACCACAAGGAATGCCGGGTATGATGTATCCGGGAATGATGCAGCAGCCGATGATGCCTCAGGTTCCCATGATGCCCCAACCGATGATGCAGCCGTTTCCTCCTGGGATGGCGGTTCCACAGACAATGAGTCCTCAGGGCATACCTCAGTCTCAGCCGACTTCTTCGGTTTCGAATTCTGTTTCACAGCCAGCCCCTTCAGGAGTCTCTCCAGCGCAGCCTGCTGCCGCTCCGCCAAAAGAGAACGGCGCTAAGAATTTACAACTTCCGCTGGAACGCAGAACGGCAAAGTCGTCGCCGCCGGAAGTTGTTGAAGATATTGACTTTATGACGGAACTTCCCGAAATTTCGTAACCGCAAAAAACAGCCAGGCCACCCCAAAACCGCGACCACACCCAGACCCGCCTTTCATCAGATTCATTAGGATTCTCATGTGGCGGCAAATCCCCTAAACTCCTTGGCGGCCGCCTGAATGGATGGCGTCAAGCTTGAGGTTCTCACTGCGGGAATGGTTGTAATCATGGCTGTGTTGCATCAATTGTCTTTCGAAAAGCCACTTTATGAACTAGAAGAGCGGCTCTTAAAGCTGGAGGCTCAGCTAGATCCCTCACCGGCCGAAAAAGAGAGCATGCGCAGGATGCGCGTCGAGCTCACACAAATGACTCGCGAGCGTTACTCAAATCTCGATCCCTGGCAGACTGTCCAGGTTTCGCGCCATCCGGACCGTCCCCAAACGCCAGACTACCTCGAGCTGGTGTTCGATGAATTTGTCGAGTTGCATGGCGACAAAGCTTTTGGTGATGATCGAGCGTTGATTACCGGGTTTGCTCGCCTGGCCGGCCGGAAGGTCATGTTTGTGGGCCATCAGAAGGGGCGAAATCTAAAAGAACGGACAGAATGCTGCTATGGTTGCGCTCACCCCGAGGGCTACCGAAAAGCCATGCAAAAGATGGAAATGGCCAGTCGATTTGGACTTCCGATCATCTGCCTGATCGATACTCCGGGCGCCTACCCCGGAATCGGAGCTGAGGAGCGAGGGCAGGCGTACAACATTGCGGTCAATCTGCGAGATATGTCGACCCTGGAAGTGCCGATTATTTGTGTGGTGATTGGAGAAGGCGGTTCAGGAGGAGCGCTTGGCATTGGGATGGGAGACCATGTTGCTGTTCTCGAATTCGCGTATTACTCCGTGATCAGCCCTGAAGGATGTGCGGGAATCCTCTGGAAGAGTTCAAGGCATGCTGACAAAGCCGCGCGGGCTCTGCGGTTCACGAGCAAAGATCTGGTCGAGCTGGGCGTTGTCGATGAGGTAATTCCGGAACCACTGGGTGGTGCGCACAGGGATCATTTCAAAATGGCCACGACGCTCAAGAGCCGGCTGATTGAATCGCTTCAAGGTCTTGAGTCGCTGTCGAGTGCGCAGTTATTAGAGCGCCGTTACCAGAGATATCGTCGCATCGGCGTCTTTCATGAAAATGGACCCGTTTAGCGATTGGGCTCTTCACGCAGTTGTTCTCAGACCATGGCCAGATTGGGGGTTGTGACACCCATTCTCCGGTTGCGCCTGAGCGATGACTGATTGCCAGGTGCCTTACTCGAACACCTCGCGGCTCGTGGACGGGGTTCCTGGACCGGCCAAAACGGGCCTCGCGCTCTCCGCAAGCGAGCAGGGTAACCGATCGTCTGAACTGGCGATTCGCCTGCTGAGCCAAACTGGTTGCGAACTGATCTGAGCATCGGCGGCCGGGACGATGCCGCACAAACAGTCGGCCTGAGAGACCCTGAAACAGCGAAGCTGCCGAGCAGAAAACAACCAGACGCAACGTCCGATAATGTCCGTTATGTGAAGTTAATGCGGAAAAACGGCTGTTTTCCAATGGGCGGAAAGAATCATGCGGGGCGTTTGTGGCGCCGATGACATGGTCTAGTTCCTGCCGTAGTTGTTCGAGGTGTCAACGGCATCACTGAGTCTATTCCGCAGGTCTCGATCCAGCCTCTCCATTGAGACACCTGCCTTGACAAGTTGTCGCACAATCCGGTCGTCGAGTCGAGTATTGACGTCGGTTGATGGATCCGGGTCTGAATTGAGTCCAATCGCATCCGCGTGCCAGTCTTCGAGTACTCTTCGCTGTACCAGACTGGGCACGCCCGCCAGATAGCGTTTCGTATTCGCCGCGACAGCGTCCCTCTGACTGTAGATGCCCGCAATCTCATTCAGCAGGGTAGTCTCTTGCATACCCAATCGGGCCGCAGGACGTGCTTCAGAACTTGTCCCCTGCCCCCCCGTCTCGGATCTTTGTCGAAGAAAATCGTCAAGAACCAACCCTGCATTTTCAGGCATTCCTGTCCCCAATCTTTCCAGAAGTCGTTGCTTTTCCTCGGGGGATGAGTTTCGAAGCGAATCCATCGCCTGCTGAGTAAGTTCGCGACGCAACTGTGCCGGCACACGACTCAGCAGATCCTGCAGGGAAGGAGTGGTGACTGGTTCTTCGCGATCTCGGGACTGGTTTTTCGGGGCGTCGGGACTGGTGTTTTGGTCAGGGAAGTATCTTGAAAGGTCGAATTCATCATCGCTTCCATTTGACCCGGCAAACGAGCCATCGCCAAAAGCTTCCGCATCGGACGGAGTGGCACCATTCAGATCATCACCAAATGGCTGGAGACGGCGATTGAATTCGTCAATCACGTTTTGAACTGTTGGGACAGTATGCTCCGGAAGCATCGGGATGACATGTTGCGACAAATTCAGGATATGAGCGGTTGCCAGACCAGAGTATGTTTTGCTTACGATCAAGCGCATGGGTTCTGACATGGTGATGGCAAAAAACAGACCTGTCATGCAGATGATGACGCCCTTAAGAAGCCCCAGGACTCCACCAAGGTGCTTGTCGAAATCAATGACCCGGGCTTTTTCCATCCAGCTACTGAGCATGCCAGCAGCCACAAACGAAACGCCGCAAAGCCCAACATAAACCACAAGCATCGCAATCCACTGTTTCAAGGGCGGCGCGACACCGATCATCGGTTCAATAGCTGGAGCGAGAGTGCCTGAGAACTTGAAACACAGGAGAAGTGCGATAACCCAGGCAAGTTGCGAAAGCAGTCCGCGCGACGCCCCCTTAACCATGCAGTACAGCAGCACGGCAAGAACGACAATGTCGACGATCTGATGCGAGTTCATTCCCGTCTTCCCTGACTTTCCGGAATACTCTGAGCCGCAGAGTATAGAAGAATCAGGGTTTTAAGGAAAAGACCGGTCCGGTTCAAAACAGCTTTCGGCTGTCGAGAAGCAAAGTCACCGGACCATCATTGAGCAGCCTGACCTGCATGTGGGCCTGAAAAGTGCCAGTTTCAACACCGAGACCCAATTGGCGCAAGTTATCTGCCAGCTTCTCATAGAGAGCTCGGGCTTTTTCCGGCCGGGCGGCCTCCACAAAACTTGGACGACGCCCTTTTCTGCAGTCTCCAAACAGAGTGAACTGACTGACGAGCAGCACAGCCCCCTGTACATCTGCCAGCGAGAGATTCATCTTTTCTTCAGAGTCCTCAAAGACCCTCAGCCCAGCCACTTTCTCTGCAATCCACAAGGCATCTTTTTCCTCGTCAGTATCGGCCACTCCGACCAGAACCAGAAAGCCGCGTTCTATGCTGCCAACCACGGTCTGACCCACAGTGACAGACGCCTCGGAGACTCGTTGAATGACAGCTCGCATCGGGACAAAAATTCCTCTACCAAGCCGGAAGATCGAATGAAGATGCAGCAACAGAGAAGCCTGGGATAACCGGGAAGATTACGGACTATGAGTTGGCTAAAAACGATCGATCGTCAAACCTTCCAGCGAAATGACCGTTTCACTTCCGCAGATCACATCCGCAAGAATCGCCGCCGAGCCTGGTGACATTTGCAGTCCTGAGCGGAAGTGCCCGGCACCAACAAATACGTTGGAGAGTCCTGGGACTGGACCAAGGATGGGCAGTTCATCCGGCGATGCCGGGCGAAGTCCGGACCAGCATCGCACAACTTCAGCATGTCGCAATGCCGGAACGAGCGACACGGCGAACTCCAGCAGTTGTGCTATGCCCTCGGCCGTATTTTTCTTTTCGAATCCAACATCCTCTTGTGTCGATCCAACCAAAATTAATCCATCCTGCCTTGGCACAAGATACCGACGACCATGTTCGATGACGCAGTTGAATGGAAGTTGATGCATTTGCAACTGAACGATTTGACCGCGGATGGGTCGGATAGGGATTTCAACCCCCAGAGACTGGAGTATCGACGTCGACCATGAGCCCGCCGTAATGCACAGTGTGGCAAAGGAGAGGGTGCGGTTCGGCAGTCGGGCCTCTACGATTCGCTCGGCGGCGGCGACGAGATTAACGTCGCTCACATGCTCAATGATTTCGACACCTTTCTGCAGACATGCCGCACGCAGTGCCTGAAGATGACGCGGATTTCGAACCTGAGCAAAATCGGGAAGGCAGACCGACGACTCAAACGCTGGATTCAAGTCCGGAACAAATTGAACGGCCTCATTACTTGTTGGCAAAAAGAAGCGCACGCCTTCATTGGTCCAGGCCTGACAATGAGCCAGAAACAGGTCGCCGTCATCCTGATTGAAAACATTGACCGCTCCGCAGACTCTGTATCCGTTATCAATTCCGGTCTGTTCCAGCAGTCTTTGACTTAAGCCAGCCCAAAGGCTGTGACTGTAAGCCCGAAGTCGAGCCTCTGGTGTTGCAGCGTTCTGCAAGTTGCCCGGTGGCAACATGCCTGCACCAGCCCAGGAAGCTTCTTGTCCCGTAGCCTGCCGATCCAGAAGACTGATCGACAAGCCTTTGTCAGCGAGACACAGTGCCGTGGTTAACCCGATTACCCCGCCTCCCACAATCAGGACGTCAGGCTGATGGAGAGGCATCTGAAAAAATACTCCTCGGCGGGGTCTTCGGGGGGGGCCATATTGAAGGACAGGCCTTCGTCAGCAGGCCTCAAATCATTTCTTTCCAATGCAGTATAGTGATTCTTTGCGTTCTGCACCGTCTCCCGATGAAGTTCTGATAAACAGCATTCCGTCAACGGCAGTCAGTGATGCAAATCCGGTGGTTCCAAGTTGATTCTTTGCAACCTCAACATACTTTTGTGGATTTGCTTCGAATGCCCAGGTAGTCCCGGCTTCATTAGTCGCAAAAATGGTATCTCCAACAATAAGGGGGGACGAAGAAACAGGCCCCTGTAAGCGGTGTTTCCACATTTCGCGACCGGTCTTTGCGTCCCAGCAATAGACAATCCCGGTGTCACTGAATGCATACAGATATCCCTTATGCACCACCATTGACTGCTCATAGCACTTGACCTGATTCGACCAGACAACCCCGGATCCATCTGCTTTAACGGCAACAGTTTCCGGGTCCGGATATCCACCGCTGGCAAAAATCAGGTCGCCTTCCCACACACATGTGCCGCACGTGGCCATTGTGAGACATTCAGTCTTCCACAGCGGTTTTCCGGTTGCAGGATCGTAAGAGGCGATCATGTGCAGACCGCTCAGCAGCAATTGATCTCGACCACCGATATTTGCAACAATCGGCGAAGACCAGTTGAGGAATTTCGGGCGTTGCTGCTCCCAGATCAGATCTCCGTTGGACAGCTTCACGGCTTTGACCCACGCCACGGTGTCGCTATCTCCGGAAATAATTAGTGCATCTTTATGAATAGTTGGCGACGCGGCATATCCATATTCGTAGGCTTCAGGCCGAAATCCACCAATGTCTTTACGCCAGATAATCTTCCCCGCCAGACTTAATGCCACTGCCTCGACTTTTTCGTGGTGGCTGAAGGTAGCGAAGATAAGCTTACCGTCCGACGCGATCGTGGACGATCCGTGCGTGTTCTTGGGGTGGATTGGTGGGAAGCCACCTTTACTGATGTCCGTCGCCCAGAGTTGCTTACCACTGGTGCGATCGTATGCGATCACGCTTTGGGACTGAGTTGCCTCTATGGCCGTGCTCAGAAAGACACTGTTTCCGACGACAGTCGGCGATGCATGACCACGGCCGGGTACACTGGCTTTCCATACGATGTTTTTCGACTCACTCCACTCAGCAGGAACGGTCTGTCCAGCAGCAGCAACGTTGTTACGGTTTGGGCCGCGCCATTGAGTCCAGTCTCCGGCGTTTCCCGACAACATGTTGACAAGCAGACAGATACAGACGCCCAGAGATCGAATGCACATACCACTTCCTCCAAATTCACGTTAGCTCTCGACAAGCCGTCAATCTCAGGAAGTGTCGTCAACCTTTCCGGGACGTCAAGCGATGCGCCAATGCTTCCGGCATTCCGGCTGAAACCAACGCTTCGCTGGATTCACTCGGTGGTATGATCGCTGCGTGACTTTGTTTCAATGAGAGCCGGTGTCGTGACAAAGCTCAACCAGAGAATGGATCTGACGATCAGCCAGATTAGTGGCAATCACCCCGGGACGTAGGATCTGAATCGTGGAAATACCAAGACGGAGGCCAGCATCGATTTCGTTGGTTGCACTGTCGCCAACAATCAGCAGATCTTTGCGAGTCCAGTTCCGTGAAAGAAGCAGATCCGAGATGATCGCTGCTTTTCCCAGGCAGGATTCGTCGACAGCGTCGATGTGAATTTCATCAAAAAGCGGAGAGATTCCAAGGGCTTCGATTTTGGCCTGCTGGAATCTTCTATAGCCCGACGTCAACAGACAAAGATGGTGCCCCTGATCGCGAAGGATTCGAAGCGAATTCACCACATCCGAATAAGGGACGAGAGGCTGGTCTAAGGATACTGTTTCCTGCCAATCGTTCCAGATGGCCAGGAAAGTTCGGGGCAGTGAGTAGCGTTCGCAAACTACCGAGAAGGGAGCATACCATGTCTCGTTGATTGCTTGCTCCAGAACTTCTGAGGACACGGCATGACACTCTGCATTCGCCTGTCGCAGGCGAGAATGCAGTCGACCGGTCAACTCTGCAGGAATGGACCTTGTATCGAACAACGTATTGTCCAGATCCAGAATGAAGATCGTCATCGACGGCTTATGTATCAATAACTGAACTGAAGACCTGCGTTGCCGCCATGCGCAATGATTTCACCGTGTGTGTCGGCATTAAAGGTTCTCGTCACGAAGGTTGCCCCCGTAACGCCTGCATATTGCTCCGGAGAGAGAGCGACGCCGTAGATGTAGGTCATTTCGTAGCCGCTGATCAGACTCCAGTGATCACTGAGGGGAAAGTTTGACTGCAGGCCAACACTACCGGCAAAAGCGAGTTGAGACTTAGTATCCGAAAACGTTCGGCCGTATGTTGAGGAGTCGCCACCTGGTCCCGGGTCGGTACCAATATAAGTTTCCGACACACTGGCTTTGACATGATTGTGGTAAGCCCCGGCCTTTGCAATCCCATCAATAGTCCAACCCTTCCAGTACATGAACTGCTCACTCAGGATAACCTGAGCACCATTCAGGCTGTTCGATGTACGGGCATCATGAAACATCTGGAGTGTGTCGGGGAGAGTGGAAGCGTTGGAAGTCTCATCTTCAAATCCATTGGCGGTTCCTGCGACGTGGGTGAGGCCGCCGAAAGTGACCAGACTATTGTGCGAGATTCCACCATTCTGCGGGCCCAAAGCGAGAGGAGCTCTCAGAGAACCTTCAATTCCAACACTGGAGATCTCATCAAGGCTGATATGTCGATACCCCAGTCCGATCTGAACCCGTGCTTCCGGATCTTCAGTCACTACGTTCACCTCGTATGACTGCATGATGCTGCGGTAAAGGACTGAGTAGGTGGGAAAATCGTCGGCAAAACCAACAACAGGCCGCAGCCCTTCAAACTCGTCCGCATCCCCCCCCATTCCGCCAGATGCTGCGGCATGCAGACTTTCGAAGCCTGTTGTCAGATCGATGTGATTTGCACCGGCCCACGGGTTGCCCGGGTTGATTCCCTCATCGAACGCCAGGCCAGTGGTTAGTGTCCCTGAGTTCAGAAAATTCCACGCACCATAGTCTGAAAAAATTGCTTCGACCCGTACGCCATCACTGTGGTAGCCAAGAAAAGCCTGAACACCTGACTTATAGCCGAAGTCTGCTGCTCCAAAGCCGACTCTTGCGGAATCCGGCCCCTCAATGAAGGCTCCGGGACTTACGAAATTGGTGTCTCGCGTGGTGAAAAGATACTGGGCACCAGCGGAAAAGTACGAGGCGGGTTCGGAAACCGCGTAAAGTGAATCCTGGCCGGAAGCTTTCGCAGAAGAGAAAGCCAGCAACAACGGGGCAACAGCCAGCGTGAACCACTTTATCCGGGGCATGGCAAACATCCTGTGTCTTCAAGGCATCCTGAGGCCGCGTTTGAGCATTGCGCGTGCGTTCTCTTTTCCCATCAATCTTTTCGAGATCCGGACCGGAGGCTCTTCAGGGCAAGTTGAACAGGATCGGCCCAAATTGCTGATCCAGCGTATATGGCACCTGTTTTTGCCATTATGCCGAATGTGAGGGCAGAGGGTCCCTTGAACCCTCAGTGACGCCCAGAGTCGCCTCAGGTTACTGAGTGTTGCGAATCCGCATCATCGTTCCTCTGCTGTTGTAAAAGAGCAACAAGGAGGGGGAGTCTTTGCATCAACGTATGTTGGCGATTCGCATCAATCGAGGTGCGTGGGTGTTGCCTCGCTGTGTTCAGATGTTGCATTGATGTGGCGCGGCATCCTTCTGCACGCTACTGCTTCGAACTTGCATAGAAATCGCCAGGATTTTGAGGCCCGAAACAAGCTCCGAAGCCAGGCTTGGTGGCGTCCTACCCAAAATCTGTTCGGACTATCTCTATCCATGCCGTCTGCCGTCAAAATATTTCTTCGGTTTACTGTGTCTGGCCGACGTCGAATCATCATTCGACTGGCTGCTGCGATCATCTCTACACTTGTTGCCGGAGACGTTCATTGTGCAGAAACAAAGTCACGGCTGATCGAAGTTAAGGATGAGTTTCAGACCTACACCGGGAAGATCATCTCGAAAGATTCAGAACGATGCTTTCTGATGGATGAGTTCGGCGTACTAACCACTCATCACATCTCTCGACTGACTTCTTTTCGAGTGATCAGCGACAGCTTTCACCGAGTCTCACCGTCAGAATTTCGGAAGCAACTTCTGACAGAATTTCGATCCGGCTATGACATTCATGTGTCCGCTCATTACGTCGTCGTTGGAAAGAAGGGCAAGGCCAAGGCCTATGCGACTTTGTTCGAAGAGATCTATAGGCAGGTCGATTCATTTTACAGTATCCGAGGATTCGAGACCTCCGAACCCGAATTCACGATGGTTGCGATCGTCCTGAACACAGTGGATGAATTCAAAGAGTACTGCGGACGCGACCAGATGCTCTGGTCTGAAGACTTGCGAGGATATTACTCGCTGAAGTCGAATCGCGTTGTCTTATACGACAGCCCGGTAAAGTTAAACGCCAGTGCTGAATCGCCCGTGGACGCAGAAATATCTGCGGCATTAGAAACCAACGTGGCTCTGACAGCGAATGAACTGGCACCGGATAATACCGCCACGAATCAGGCAACACTTGCGGCAATGCTGAACGGTGTCGCTGGTGAGACTGCTGACACAATCGTTCATGAAACGACTCATCAGGTCGGTTACAACATTGGAATTCATTCGCGGATTGGCGAAACACCAACGTGGGTGATTGAAGGACTGGCCACCGTTCTGGAAGCGCCTGGAATTCGTGTTCGAGGATCGTCTGGCACGGCCGACAAGATCAACGTGGATCGACTCAACTGGTTCAGCACCGAATACGAGTCTCGCCGACAGCCGGGCGATCTG
Organism: Planctomycetaceae bacterium; assembly: GCA_044235005.1. Lineage (GTDB taxonomy): Bacteria > Planctomycetota > Planctomycetia > Planctomycetales > Planctomycetaceae > SXXK01. Next base: position 17,489 of record JBIIIF010000077.1, read on the forward strand.
GCTCGCATGGTGGCGGGTGACGAAGTATTTCGAAATCAGGCCCTTGATGCTTATAGCTCGGCCTGGGCTTTCACTTATTTCATGACCGAGAATCCCGCGCGTGCTCGTTCATTCGTACGTTATCTTCGGATTTTGGGAGAACGCGATCCTTTGCAGCACTATACCGCAGAGGAGCGTCTGAAAGATTTCCAATCGGCTTTCGGTGATGTTTCGAAAGTTGAAATGGATTTCCTTCGATCAATCGACCGACTGGAAAACCCCTGATCACTTTTTGTGCTGATGCGGTACCCTGCCCTGCTCTGGTATTTGCCTGCTGGCTTCAGCCATGCGACAGGAACGCCTCTTTCAGCACATTTGCGACGATTTTTTTAACAGAGTGATCTTCAGGTATTTTCAGTTCCACCGTACAAAGCTTCAATGACTTTGCCCTCGTTCAGATGCACCGGACGACTGAGTCGGTCATGGACGATGGAGTGCGGTTCGAGGCCAAGAGCCGTATAGATCGTCGCTCCAATATCGTCAGGCGAAAAAGCCGCAGAGTCCGGATAGGCTCCAATTTCGTCAGTTCGTCCGATGACCTTGCCGCCCTGCACTCCTGCCCCGGCAAACAACCCGGTGAAACATGGACCCCAGTGATCTCGACCACCCTCTTTGTTGATTTTCGGGGTTCGGCCGAATTCGCCCAGCAACATCACCATCGTATCAGCAAGACGACCGCTGGACTCAAGGTCATCCAGAAGAGCGGCGACCGCCTGATCGAGTGGCGATAATAAGCGGCCCTTGAGTGTCGAGAATATCGCCTGATGACTATCCCAGTTCTGGACAGGCCCCATGTTGGCCTGAACGATTGGAACACCGGCTTCCACAAGACGGCGAGCCAGCAGCAGAGACTGTCCGAACGGATGTCTCCCGTAGGCGTCGCGAACATTGGATGGCTCCCGATGCATTTCAAAGGCTTGTGAAAGCTTACCTGACGACAGCATCGAGAACGCCAGTTTCTGGTCCTCGTTCATGCGATAGGCTGCGGCGTCCCTGGAGACTGCAGCCGTCTGGTCAAGGCGGCTCAATAACGATCGCCGCTGTTCAAGGCGAGCCGCGTCAATTTCCTGTGCAAGCGTCAAAGCATCCACTCTGAACTCTGCCGAGGATGGATCACCGACGATCTGCCACGGATCGTACATGGGACCAAGAAAGCCCGCATGTTGTCCAGGCCATGTCAAAGGGGATGACATCAGAAACGTCGGGAGATTAACGCCGCTCGGGATGCCATCCGTTCGAGGTCGCAGGTACTCGCAGCCAGCGGAGTAACAGGGCCAATCATCACGTGAAGCCACTTTGTCGAAGAATGCTCCCGGCTGCAGATGACCGGTCAACACATGATGCGTGGACATCAGGTGGTTGTTGTCTTTATGTGACAAGCTTCTGACCAGAGCATATTTGTGAGCTCGCGATGCAAGTTTCGGCAGGTGCTCACAGATCACTGTTCCGGGAATCGAAGTCTGAACAGGATTGAACTCACCTCGAATCTCCAGCGGAGCATCTGGCTTCATGTCAAATGTGTCATGATGACTGATTGCACCTGTGCAAAAGACGATGATCAGCGACTTTGCCCGTGGCGGGATCTCGCTATTGCGGCCCCCAGCGAACGCTGATGTTGAGTTCACAAAGGAACTCAGTCCAATTCCAAGCAACCCCGATTGCCCCAACTGAAGCAGATGTCGGCGACGGGTTAGATGCGACTCAGGCAAGTGTGACGGTTTTCGGTTCATCCCCCGATTGTACTTTCGCGATCAGACTTCAGGAAACGCGATTCTCGTTCGTTGTCAGTTTTCACACAGGTTACACCATGTCAATTCAACTTCGGCGACTAGAGTTCCGCTGCTCACTGGCGGATTCATAAAGCTCCAGCGTGCGCTGCAGCATCACGGATTTCTCAAATCGATTGACCCCTGGAATACATAAGTCTGGCCTGCCCAAAAGCTCACAAACTCGGGCTGTCAATGCCCCGAAATTCTGACACTCCACAGCTCCGTCCGGGAATGCTGCTGCAAGAATTTCAGCAACACCACCGTGGCTGTACCCCACTACAGGTGTGCCGATGGCAATGGCTTCTGCAACAGTGCGTCCAAAGGACTCTGGTGTCGAAGATAAGCACAACACGATTTTGGAGATAGAGTAGATCTCGCGAACGTCTGATCGATGTCCAGTGAGCGTTATATGGTCGTGTAGTCCCAAAGTGGCAATCATTTGTCTGATCTCTTCTTGATAGGCTGTCTTTCGAGGATCAACATCACCCACGATCAGCCCATGGATGTCCTGATCATGAACTCGAAGTTCGCCCACAAGCCTGATGAAATCGAGATGCCCCTTCAAGCGGGAAATCCGCCCGACGATTGCCAGAATCTTCTTGTTCACAGCGGCAGGGAATTGACCAAAAAAATCTTTTTCCCATGCAATCGCTGGTTGAAAGCCCCGAGGAAATTCGGCCCGATCGATGCCCCGATGTATAACATGAAGCCGTCCGTCCGGCACAAAGCAATAATTCTGGCGGATGTAATCCGCAACTGAATCCGAGACTGCAACAACATGCTGCCCACGGCACATAATGCTGCTGTAGGAATTCACCGAATAGAAGCCATGGACGGTCGAAATCAACGCAGGTCGACGACGGGCGGGTAAGCTTTTCCAGGCCGCAAAAGCAATCCAGCCCGGCATCCGGGAATGAATATCAATCACGTCAACGTTCTGCTCAAGCAGAAATCGCCTCAGCCAGGGTAGGTGACACAGCGTCAGAGGAGACTTGGTGCCGAGGCGTCTGATGAAGTGCTCACTGCCCTGCTCTGTCAGTTGCACTGCCATGCGACCACCAGCGGAGATCACCAGCGATCGATGGCCCGCCGCAACCAGAGCCTCAGCGACTTCAAGTACCCCACGCTCCGTTCCGCCACTTTCAAGTGCCGGAAGAACCTGCAGCACAGTGAGCCGACGGCGAGTCGTGCCATCAGTCTGCTCGTGAGGCATTCGCTTATCCTCGCTTGAGTATCCCCTTCTCCAGCTCTTCAACAACCTTCGCCAACACGGCTGGATCCTTACCTTGCATGACATGTTCAATGCGAGTCGCTGGAATCTTCATTCGCGTCATCAACTCTTCAGCAGACTCCCACATTTTGGCCTGCTTCTTCGGGGGAGCGAGGTAAAGGTTTGTTACCAGTTCGCTCAGACGCTGCTCGTCAATCTGATCCTTGTTGTCGTAGTAACGTTTGATGACTTTTTGCTGGTAAGCGCTGTAGTCGCGATCGGCCATCGTCTGAGTCCAAATGGAACATTCGGAAAGGTCAAATTACCGTGGTATTCGGCAACTTGTGGGGTCTGTCTTCGCACGGACTCCGACAGATCATCGGTTTTCCTGACCAATCGAGATTTGAGGTTGAACTCTCAACGATCAAATGGTGAAAACTGTCGGTGAACTCCGCAAAAAGACTGAACAGTGGCCAGGAAATCAGCTCTTTCGCTTATAGAACGGCAAGCCAGTCACTTCGGCCGCAACCATCGTACCCCGAAGGTTAACTTCTACCTTCGTTCCTTCACTGGAATGCTGGTGGGCAACGTAAGCCATCGCAATAACTTTCTGCAACGTCGGAGAAAATGTGCCGGAAGTGACTTTACCAACAGGTTCTCCCTCAACCAGCACCGGAGAATCTTCCCGTGCGATCCTGCGACCCTCCAGTACGAGACCAACTCGAGCCATTTTGAGCCCCGTGGAACGAATCTGTTCCAGAGCTGCCTTTCCGGTGTACTCCGGCTTATTGAACTTGACCGCAAATCCAAGGCCGGCCGTCAGAGGATCAATCGACTCATTCAGTTCGTGGCCATAAAGAGGCATTGCGGCCTCAAGTCTGAGGGTATCACGGCAGCCCAAACCTGCTGCAACAACTCCCAGTGACGAACCTTCCTCCATGAGCTTCTGCCATATCCGCTCGGTCTCTTCAGCAGACACAACAATTTCGAAGCCGTCTTCCCCTGTGTATCCGGTTCTCGACACCAACGCCGGTGTCCCAAGCAAGGTCACGTCAGCAGTCGTGTAGTACTTCATGTCTCCGGGCGACAAGGTAGAGACACGGCTCAGCAACCCCAGCGCCCTGGGGCCCTGCACTGCAATCATGCCTGTGCTTAATGTGACGTCCGTAAACTCGACCGCAGCGAAGCCGGCTGAATTGGAAAGCCAGTCGATCAACTTCTCGCGGTTCGACGCATTAACGACCATCTCCCATCGATCAGGAAGGCGATACACCAACACATCATCCAATATTCCGCCGTCTTTTCCACACACCAGTGAATAACGAACATCGCCGACCCTGAGTTTGGACGCATCGTTCGTCAGAATGCCATTCAGGAATTCGTCAGCAAGGTCGCCGCGAAACTGCAGGCGTCCCATATGGGAAATATCGAAGAGCCCTACAGCGTTGCGGATCGCAGAATGCTCTTCGACAATCGACGAATATTGGACCGGCATTTCCCAGCCAGCGAAGTCTACCATCCGACCATTGTGCGTGTGATGCCACGAATTCAGAGGAGTCTTACGCACGAGCGATCCTGTCATTATCGATGTGACATGCTGCACCAGCTTCTTCAACAGAGCGCAAACGAAACTCACCGTCACACGCTCGTTGAGAATTCGAAGCCGTCCAAAGTCTTCCCGAGAACCTGTCAGGGGCTGCCTGATCAGACTCTAATTCTCAGCCAGAATCGACGCCCGCAGATACTCACGATTCAGTCTGGCGATATGTGAAACAGAGACCTCAGCAGGACACGCGGCTTCGCATTCGGACGTGTTCGTACACGACCCAAAACCTTCCTTGTCCATCTGGGCGACCATATTCAACACACGTGCGTTTCGTTCGGGATGACCCTGCGGAAGCACGGCCAATTGTGAAACTTTAGCCGACACAAAGAGCATTGCGGAAGCATTCTTGCACGCTGCAACACAGGCGCCGCAGCCAATACACGCAGCAGCGTCCATGGCCACTTCCTGCCTGACACCAGGCACAGGAATCGCATTACCATCAGGCGCGTTACCTGTGTTAACCGATACGAACCCGCCTGCAGCAATAATCCGGTCAAATGCAGATCGATCGACCACAAGGTCACGCAGAACGGGGAATGCCGAAGCACGCCACGGTTCAATCGTGACCGTGTCGCCATCACTAAAGCGTCGCATGTGCAACTGGCAAGTCGTGGTGGCATTGTCCGGACCATGAGCCTGACCATTGATCATCAGACTGCACATGCCACAAATTCCTTCGCGGCAATCATGATCGAAGGCGACTGGTTCTTCCCCCTGAGCGATGAGTTGTTCGTTCAGAACATCCAGCATCTCAAGGAACGACATGTGGGTACTGACACCACTCAGTCGATAAGTCCTGAAACTGCCTCCGTCGTTAGGCCCTGATTGACGCCAGACTCGGAGATTCAAATTCAGCAGATGATTACTCATGATTATTTGTAACTCCTGGTCGATGGCTTAACGTTTTCGAAGACCAGCGGTTCCTTGTGCAGAACTGGCTCCTCTTCAGCGCCGCGGTATTCCCAGGCACCAACGTACGAGAAGTCTGCATCGTTCCGAGCTGCCTCACCCTCTTCCGTCTGATACTCCTCGCGGAAATGTCCACCGCAGGACTCTTCACGATGAAGGGCGTCCGTGGCCAACAGTTCTGCAAACTCCATAAAGTCTGCGACTCGCCCTGCTTTTTCCAGACTCTGATTCAGAGTTGTCCCGGAGCCCAGAACTCGAACATCGCGCCAGTATTCGTCTCGCAGGCCACGAATTCTGTCAATTGCCTCTGTAAGGCCTTTGCGATTTCGGGCCATTCCACACTTATCCCACAGCAGCAGACCTAACTCTCGGTGGAAGGAATCCACCGACCGCTTGCCCTGCACTGCCAGCAACTTGTTGATACGGTTCTGCGCCTCCTGCATCGCCTGAACGCAGGCCGGATGATCGTCCCGAATCTTGTCCAGTTTCGTAGTCGCAAGATGATCACCAATCGTGTACGGAAGCACGAAGTATCCGTCAGAAAGGCCCTGCATCAAGGCACTGGCTCCGAGACGATTTGCACCATGGTCGGAGAAGTTCGCCTCGCCGAGAACATACAAACCAGGAACATTGCTCATCAGGTTGTAATCGACCCAAAGACCACCCATCGTGTAATGCACAGCAGGGAAGATTCGCATCGGCTGCTTGTAAGGATCCTCTGCCGTAATCTTGTTGTACATATGAAACAGGTTGCCGTATTTCTTCCTGATTACATCTTCGCCATCGCGTTTGATCGCGTCTCGGAAGTCAAGAAAGACAGCAAGTCCCGAATCACCTACGCCATGCCCGGCGTCACATCGTTCCTTCGCAGCGCGGGAGGAGATGTCTCGAGGTGCCAGGTTTCCGAATGACGGATAACGACGTTCGAGATAATAGTCTCGCTCAGCGTCGGGAATCTGATCCGGAGAACGCTTGTCGCCCTTTGCCAGCGGAACCCAAACACGTCCGTCGTTTCGCAGGCTTTCGCTCATCAAAGTCAGCTTGGACTGGTAGTCACCGCTGACAGGAATGCAGGTCGGATGAATCTGCGTATAGCAGGGGTTGGCAAACAGCGCGCCCTTCCGCGCACATCGCCAGGCGGCCGTGACATTGCAGCCCTTTGCCATGGTTGACAAGTAATAGACGTTCCCGTAACCACCCGTGCAGAGCACAACCGCATCAGCAGTATGAGTCTCAAGCTGACCGGTGGTAAGATTGCGTACCACAATCCCACGAGCAACACCGTCAACAACGATCAGCTCAAGCATCTCGCGTCGGGCAAAAAGCTTGACTTTGCCGGTTCCAACCTGACGCATCATCGCCTGATAGGCGCCGAGCAGAAGCTGCTGTCCGGTTTGACCACGGCAGTAAAAAGTTCGCGAAACCTGGGCACCGCCAAAAGAGCGGTTCGCCAGAGTCCCACCATACTCACGAGCAAAAGGAACGCCCTGCGAAACGCACTGATCGATGATACTCGTGGAAACCTGAGCAAGCCGATGAACATTCGCTTCACGAGCTCGGTAGTCACCGCCCTTGAGAGTGTCGTAAAACAATCGCCAGACACTGTCGCCATCGTTCTGATAGTTCTTGGCAGCGTTGATTCCACCCTGTGCAGCAATACTGTGGGCTCGCCGCGGACTGTCCTGGAAACAGAACGCCTTGACGTTGTATCCCAATTCCGCCATCGACGCGGCGGCCGAGCCACCGGCCAAACCAGTACCAACAACAATCACCGTAAACTTGCGCTTATTGGCCGGATTGACCAGCTTCAGGTCAAAACGATGCTTGTCCCACTTCTGCTGAAGCGGGCCGCCGGGAACTCGCGAGTTCAGTGTGTCACTTGCCACGCGAACCATGGGAAGACCTCGAAGATTTCTTGAAACTATTCAGGCTGTTCACAAACCGACGACTCTGACAATCAGAGTTCGCAATTCATTATTTTCCGCCAATCGCCCATATGACGAGACTGATGAATCCAGCCGCCAAAACCCAGGCCAGTGCAATACACACCCAATGCAGAATAGAATTCCATCGTTTGTGATTGATGCCCAACGTCTGCAGAGCACTGCGGATACCATGGGAAAGGTGAATCCCCAAAGCAACAAGACCAACGATGTAGATGAATGCTCGCGAGGGAGTCGACAGCACTGCTTTGACCGCCTGATATTCGTTATCAGCGATTTTTTCAGCGTTCAGAGCAGGCGTATAGTCCACACCGGGCCCGACTTTCAACTTCATATCAATGATGTGGCATACCAGAAAGAACAGAACAATCAGCCCCGTCACCATCATCCACGAAGATGCACCGCCAGGCAGAATGGAAACACCCTGCTTGGTTTCCTTGATGAAATAATCCTTACCTCGCGCGACCTTGTTTAAAGCAACCGTGGAAACAGCCAGCCCGATATGCAGGGCGAACATGGCGAACAGCCCAATTTCAGCCGCAGCCAGCAACGGCCCAAGACTATGCAGAGCATGAGCATAATCATTGAACGATTGCTCACCCGCATA
>JBIIIF010000312.1:0-7711 GCA_044235005.1 Planctomycetaceae bacterium
ACTGAGCCTGCTGGAAAATCTAACGGCAATCAGTGATCTGTTGTCCGGGCGTTTGCCCACACTGCCGGAGTCACCTGCTCCGTCGAGCACATCGACAACGTCAAACGCAGGAGCTGTGTCTGCTCCGTCGTCGGCACCTGTCGGCGAAAAAAAAAACTCTGATCCCCTGACACGGTCCGGATCGCTGATCGCTCCGCCGGATGCCTCCGAACACGATGACGAGGAATCCGGCGACCTTGATGCGGAAGATTCGGATGAAGATTTGCATGAGCTTCACGCGACGCCTTCGAGTAGCGAATCGTCATCGGTTGTCGAAAAGCCGGCAGTGCCGGTTGCTGCCGAGGCTGTAACAGCATCACAGATCGCTTCACCGCTGACGCCTCAAGGGAACATGTTAGCCGGCTCAGATGAGGCGGCGCATGTCCTGCCATCTGTTGTCGCGAAAGCCGAATCACCTCCACAACCACCAGCGACTGCTGCTTCTGCTCCAGCGGCGGCCTCGATCGAAAAGCCTGCCCCGCCAGCGAAACGTGAACCGGTGTCGTCATTGACGCAGGCGGATTGTCCACGATTGTTTCAGGAGTTGCTGAAGACAGTCGGCTTGACGATCTCTGCGGGACTTAAGATGGCTTCAGATCTGGTTCTGGTCGGACCAAATCGCTTGGAGATTCATTTAGACAGCTCCTACGACTTTGCCAAAAAGGTGCTCGATCAGCCTGACAGTCGCGGTCGGATTGAAGCCGAAATCCTGAAGCTGATTGGAGAACCTTTCACGGTCAATCTGCGACTCCTGGCGTCGACTCGACCCAAGCCAACGGCAGTGGACGAGAAACCCGCAGATCCTCCCGCCGCAGTCGGAGCGAAAAACAACAATGGTTCAAGAGGCACGTCACAGGCCGTCGAGTCTTCCGCGAAACCAGCCCCGCGGGCTGTCGAGGCAACGCCGCAGCAGCGAAATCTGCTGGGCGAAGTGGATCCGTCGCGAGATCCTTTTGTGCGTCAGGTGATGGAAGTTTTTGGAGCAACCGTTGTGAAAGTGACCGTGGCCCCGTCCGTCAAGGTTGCTGAAACAGAAACCGTGGCAGAGCATTAGGGACGGCCTGCAAATGTGTGTCGACTGCAGTTCCGCAAAAGCGAACACGCCTGACAATTGATCAGATGCTGCCCCTGAGTGTTTTTCTACTACGGATTATTCTCCTGTTCTTTGGAGTTTGTGATGTTTGGTGGACTCAAGAATCTTGCAAGCATGGCCAGCATGATGAGCCAGGCCGGTGACATTCAGGCGAAGGTCGCTGCGGCAAAAGAACGAATCGGTCACCTGACTGTTGAAGGGACCGCTGGCGGTGATGCTGTGACCGTTCGCATGACCGGCGACTTTCAGGTCAGCGGCGTGGACATTCATCAGTGGCTGATCGAAGCGAAGAACCGAGAACTGATGCAGGAACTTGTCGCGGCCGCCACAAATCACGCGATTCAGAAAGCCAAAGAAGCGGCCGCCAAAGAAATGGCCGACATCGCCGGAGGAATGAATATCCCCGGCCTGCAGGATGCCCTGTCCAAAATGGGAATGGGCTGATATCCGGGTTCCGCAGGACTGGCTATGACCAACCGAAGAGGAAACTTACGGCGACAGTTCGTGGCGGCGGAAGCATGCGAAACTCCGGTCCCTTTATGCATTTCCCTGACAGGAAATCCCGGAACTCCGCGCGACGCTGTACTTTTGCCTCACAAAAAACACTGACATAACGGGCGGTTGATTCATCACGGCACGGTCAAGTTGACCTGGACGATCAGGCAAGCCACAAACGCCGCGCAGCGGCACTTTCCGCCGAAGCTCAGCAGCAGGAACGTCCTGCGTTTTCTTTGTTCGGGCTGCAAAATTGATACATCTTAACTGACCGGCCCGACACACTCCGAATCGACGAAACGATAGTTGCGATCCTCAGAATTGCCCGGCGGCTTATCCGAAACCTTCGTCACAGACATTGCAGGTTCTATGTTCGTCATGTCCAGCAGGACACGAGATCGGGATCGCACTTCGTGGCTCAAGCATTTCGATGGTTCGGAACTACGGCAAAGCCGGTAAACACTCAGGGGAGTAAATCTCCTGTGTTGGTTGCCGCTTCCGACTCCACGTCTTCAAGCCGCGTCCAGACACCAGACTCCGGCTTCTCGAATCCAACAGATCAGACGGGCGGTTTCTCTATGCCGCAATCTGCCGGCTGGTGTCGGCTGTCTCAACGCAGCAGTCGCTTCGCTAAGCTGTTTCTCACCGCGCTGGTCTGCACGACTCAGTCACTGGCAGCGTACGCTGACAACAGCCACGTCTTCACATCAGCTAAAGAGTCCGTCAGTGATCCGGGTGACGCAGCCAATGCGGGAAGAAAACCCGTCAGAACATGGCTGGACCCGCTTCGCCAGTCGCGAAGCAGAAAGGCCCAGGGGGCCAATGCAGGAGAACAATCAGGGGACGCTGCAACCGCAGAGGACTTTGATCTTTCGGACTATTCGCAGGCCCCGGACGCAAAGCCATCCGTCGTCAACATGCCGGGGCAAAGCCCAATCAGAGCAACAGGGCTTACTCAGGAACCGGCCGAACCCATCCACGGGGAAGAGCAGATCATTATTCCTGAGTCGCAAACGGAACAAGCCTTTTCTTCGCCCACGACGCCGGACGCAATTTTCTCAGAGTATCCGCAGACTCACGAGCAACATCTCTGCTGGCAATTGCTTCCCAACGGACTGCTCTACAAAACCTACATCGCGGGTGAAAAAGAACCGCGAATGCAACTTGTGTCATACTATGACACGAAAAGCAAACGCAAAATCTGGGAAGCAGTTCTTGGTGGTCGTGCGGGCCTGATCAGGCTTTCAGATCCATCGATCTCCAACAGCGACGCGTTTCAGCTGGACCTCGAAGGCGCCGTGTTTGCCCGTGTTCTGCCTGAAGAAGTGAGCGCGATGCTGGAAGGTTCTGACTATCGCGTTGGCCTGTACGGCACGTGGAAGTTCGATCGGTTGTCGTATCGAGCCGGCTACTATCACATCAGCGCGCATGTCGGCGACGAATATCTCATTGCCAATCCACTGTTTACTCGCATCAACTATGTACGTGACTCACTGCTGGCCGGGACGGCATGGGAGATGAACGACTCGTCACGAATCTATGGCGAAATCGGCTACGCTCTGGGCATTGAGGGCGGTGCAAAACCACTGGAGTTTCAGTTTGGTGCCGAGTACACACCTTTGCCAACAACTCAATTCACGGGCGCCCCATTTGCCGCTGTCAACACACACCTGCGTGAAGACTTTGATTTCAGTGGCGGCGTGAATGTCGTTGCCGGCTGGGGCTGGCAGGGGGAAGAATCCAAACGCCGTCTGCGTGTTGGCCTGAACTATTACAACGGGCCATCACTGCAGTACGAATTCTTCGACCGCTGGGAGAATCTCGTTGGCGGCGGTATCTGGCTGGATTACTGAACCGAGGAGTCGGGATTGAAGCCTTCTGCGGTGCTTGTGTCGCGAGCAGCCGCAGGCTTCTCAATCATCGCTTCGCGAATTTCTTTGGCGCGAGCCTGATCTTCGTCCGCCTCTGCTGTCGCACCAGCGGCACGCTGTTTTTCAGCACGTTGCTCGTAAGCCATCGCAACCTGCTCATCAAAACGTTTCGCAGACTCAAAATCGGCGATTGCCAGATCCAGATTTTCCAGTCTCAGCCACAGATCGCCTCGCAGGGAGTAGGCATCCAGTGACGGATTTGCGACGATGGATTCATCGCAGTCCAGCATCGCCTTCTGATAGTCGCCCAACCGGACCCACGCGACAGCGCGATCAAACAAAGCCTGAGCGTTCCCCGGACTCACGGTCAATGCACGATTGAAGTCCTGAATGGCCGCATTGAACTGTTGCCCATCCATCAGATGCTGACCACGGACAATCCAGGCACGAGGATCACGTGCGTTGCGGCCAGCCATCTGCGTGAGATTAGTCAGTTGGTTGAGCCATTCGATCTTGCTGGCGTCTGTCTGCGCTTCTGCAAAGCGATTCTGCTTAATCAGGGCCGCACGATGGTGATTGACCCAACGCGCGTCCATGGGGTCAAGTTCCATGGCTCGTGCAAACGACTTTTCAGCCTCCGCGAATTTCTCCTGCTGCATAGCCACAAGACCGGAATTGTTCCACGCGGTGACATAGTCTTCTTTGATGTGCAACGCCTGCTTGATGTCGGCCATCGCCTTATCAAGCTCGTTGAGTTTCATCTGAGCAAAACCACGATTGTTCCACGCGTCTGACAGATTCCGATCTGCCTCGATCGCCAATGTGAAGTCAGCAACCGCGGCCTTGTAGTCTTTGCCAGCCAGAGCCAGCAGTCCTCGATTATTCAGCGCGGCGCCATGCTTAGGATTGATCGAAATCGCTTTATCGAAGTCTGCGCGGGCTTCAGCGCCCAGTCCCTGGCCCATCAGAAAATAACCGCGGAAGTTGTAAAGATCCGGATCATTCGGGGAAAGCCGCACGGCGGTGCTGAAGTCAGCACGAGCATTCGCGTTTTCGCCCTGCAGCGAATAAACGTCGGCCCGCATGCGAAACAAGCTTGGATCTTCCGGAGTAATCCCGATTGCCTGACTCAGCGACTCAATGGCCACACCATTGCGACCGGAAATGACGGCCGCATTGGCTCTTTGAAGCAGTTGCTTGACCGCCGATGAGTACTGATCGATTGTCTGTTCGCTCGCTTTCGCAGTGAGCTTCGCATCGGCGCCTGGATTTGGAATCGACAACGGAATTCCAGCCGACTTGGCTTCGCCGTTTTTGGCATCCGAACCGCCACACCCGACCAGTGCAAATCCCGCAAGCAGTGTGATGGCAGTTCGACGCATGTTTCGCTCCTTCGAAATTCAGTTCGGGCGGCTCTTTTCCGGTGAATTCGCAGAAAAGACCTCTTCGGATGCACGCAGCCCTGCGTTTAATCCGATCCGCGTTGACTTTTAGCTCGAATCGCTTGTCAGTGTCAATTCGACTTTTATTGCCAGTCTTGATGACGACAGGGAAATCACAACATTTCATGGTGAGGAAAGCTGAGGAACCCTTTGGTTTTCATGAGAGCAACTATCAACTCTGCCGCCCGCTGTGGCGCCAACAATGGTGGCAACTCTGCCTTCAGATTGTTATGAAGTTGGCCGCCAACAAGGCCGCGATGTCATCGCAACATGTGCCCCGGGAGTTACTCTGTGCGCGGCCATGAACGACGCCATAACCTGAAGGTTGAATGCCGCCAGTCCGCAGCCTCAATTGATGCCGCCCGAAGGTCGTAAGAACCGGGTGCTCAATCGGCTTTGACTTCCTTCACGCAACGAAACCCCACATGGTTGCTGGCCGTGCGAGCTTCTCCTTTGCCTCGAGTCCCCACCATGTAACGCGTGCAATAGAGATCCGTACACAGAAACGAACCACCACGATGAACCCGTTTCTTCTCGGTCGGTTCGGCCGGATCGAAAGGACTATCGGGCCCCTGTGGGTTTCGGACGACCTCACCAGTCTTTGCGACGGTGGCGTAGTAGTCATGACGGTACCAGTCACGAGTCCATTCCCAGACGTTCCCGCCGACATCGTACAACCCGAAAGGGTTGGCCGCATATTGCTTCACCGGAGCGATGCCCTGAAAACCATCAGCTCCGGTATCTTTGCCTTCGACCGGGAATTCTCCCTGATAAATATTGGCCTGAAATTTCCCGTCCGGCTGTAACTCATTTCCCCATGCATAGAGATCGCCCGAACGTCCACCCCGCGCCGCAAATTCCCATTCCGCCTCGGTCGGCAATCGCTTCCCAGCCCAGCTTGCGTACGCTTCGGCATCCTCAAACGCGACCTGCACCACTGGATAATCATCACGGCCAGCAATACTACTGTCCGGCCCTGTCGGATGACGCCAGTCGGTACCCCCCACATAACTCCACCATTGAAAGTAATTGTCGAGCGGCACGGGTTCCGTTGTCGGAGAAAACACAGTCGATCCAGCAATCAGATTCTCCGGAGGAGCTGTGGGAAACTCTTCCCGAGTTGGTTTCCGCTCTGCGACAGTGATATATCCTGTGGCCGCGACGAATTCCGCAAACTGCCGGTTGGTGACTTCCGTTTCGTCCATCCAGAAACCATCGACATATACGCGATGAATCGGCACCGCGTCCTTTGTGACGCCTGGCAAACTGCAGATCGATTCGGCGGAAGAATCACTGCCCATAGAGAACTCACCACCCGGAATCCAGACCATGCCTGCCGGTGATGCACCATCCGGAGCCGACTGCTCGTTCAGAACAGTCGCCGCGAAACCATCTTGATCCACGTTCACTTGTGGGGCGTCTGCAGGAGGCAGTTCAGCCTCAGGCGATGATGCTTCAGGTTCTGAATTCAAGGCGAAAAGAAGGAAACCGAGCGACGCGATGAGAACAACGAGACCAACAAAGATTTGTAATCGAGGCATGATGAATTCTGAATGATAGATTCACGAACAGAAACGAAGATGCCACGCAGGACATACAGAATAATTCAAGCGGTCCGCACTGAGAGTCGCCGAATCCGTGACGACTCCGATGTCTTCCACGCGGGCGTCGTAAACCTTCACCAATCCAACAACAGAGAGAAACCTCCCTCCGCTGCGGGAAGTATAGTTTCGATCCGAGCATTTATGAAGTACGCAAGCCCGGCTGCCGAACACCGAATGCGATAGCTTCCAATTAAAGAATTCAGCCGCGAAGAACCTGCCGCAATCATTGCGATGAATCCAGATTCCCCGAAACGAAAAGACTCAATAAGCATCTGCTGATGCAGGCTTTGACAAAACCAGTGGAGGCCCCTTGCCGGTCACTTTTTGTCGCGATTTCTTCGGCATTACAGCAGCAGAACTCTGCGGCATTCAGTCCGGGGTTCGTTGGATGTCCCCGGTCAACGTATACAAATTCGTTCAGGTTCAGCATCGCTCGGCACAAGCTGACGAAGGAAAACCTTACGCCTCTGTCCTGGTCGTTCGCCGAGAACCTCGCCCGTTCACGTTGCAGAAGTTCGGCCGCCAGAGTTTGTTCCTCGGCCGTCGGCTGGCGATTTAGAGTCAACTGAAACAATCGTTCAATGGACTCCAGGTCGCGTTTTTCACTGGTCTCAGCAAGAGGCAGCGTGTCACGGAGTATGCGGTCGGCCAATGCTTCCGCATCACGAATTCCCTCGGACTGTTCAATAGCATCAAAGCCTGAGGAGCCACGACGGTCGTGTCTCGACGCGCACAGGAAACAGTGGAGTCCGGCGGGTCGAAGGACTGCAGGAATGGAATGGGCAGACATCGCTTGCGAATCAGATAGAGACTGCACACATCGGTCTGCTCTGGAGGATCCGTGTACCAGCCCTGCATTCGCCCTCCGTCACCGTCCTTGATCGCTTCCAGGATTGCAGGCTGGGCATGAGTCAGTTCCTCCGGCACATCCGGCCAAAGTGGACGACCGCCTTGAGTCGGCAACAGAAGTCCTGAAACCATCAGCAACGAGTCACGCAATGTCTCGGCATCAAGCCGCTGGATGTTCTGACGCCACAACAGTGTATTGCCGGGGGGTGTAGTCGCGAACGATTGCGCGAATGGGTAGTTTAGGTTATTGTGGTGACTTCTGGTTCTAAAAGACACGGAGGCAACACAATGGATCTTGAAAAGCTGACAGCGGAAGAG
>JBIIIF010000078.1:0-25476 GCA_044235005.1 Planctomycetaceae bacterium
TGCGGTTGGAATCGCAAGTTGTAGTCGACGAAAAAAGCCCGGCATCCTGCGATGCCGGGCTTCTGATTCAGTCAATCACGACGGAAAGGAATGTCCATCCTGCAATTGAAGACTACTTCTTGCTCTTCTTCGTTTCAGATGCTTTCGCTTCTTCAAGAGCTGCCTGAGCAGCGGCGAGGCGAGCAACTGGAACGCGGTATGGGCTGCAGCTCACGTAGTTCAGGCCGATCTTGTGGCAGAACTTCACGCTCTCCGGGTCACCACCGTGTTCGCCGCAGATGCCGAGCTTAATGTCCGGACGTGACTTGCGGCCCTTCTCAACAGCCATCTGCATCAGCTGGCCAACGCCAACCTGATCCAGAGTCGCGAAAGGGTTCTTCTTGAAGATCTCGTTCTCGGTGTATGGCAGCAGGAAGTTACCCATGTCGTCACGGCTGATGCCGAGAGCGGTCTGAGTCAGGTCGTTCGTGCCGAAGCTGAAGAACTCCGCAGTGTTTGCGATTTCGTCAGCGGTGAGGGCACCACGAGGAACTTCGATCATCGTGCCGACCATGTAATTGAAAGTGATCTTCTTCTCAGACATCACTTCCTTGGCGACTCGATGAATGATGTCAACCTGCAGGTCGAGTTCCTTCTTGAAGCCAACCAGCGGAACCATCACTTCAGGATTCACTGGAATCTTCTTCTTGGCGACGTCAGCAGCCGCTTCGAAGATCGCTCGAGCCTGCATCTCCGTGATTTCCGGATACGCAATACCCAGACGGCAACCACGGTGACCGAGCATCGGGTTGAACTCGTGCAGCTGAGCAACGCGAGCCTTCACCTTGTCTGGCTTCACGCCCATCTTCCTGGCGAGGTCGGCCTGAGCCTTGTCGTCGTGAGGAACGAATTCATGCAGCGGCGGATCCAACAGACGGATCGTGGCTGGCAGACCCTTCAGAGCCTTGAAGATGCCCGTGAAGTCTTCTCGCTGATAAGGCAGAAGTTTCGCCAGAGCCTTCTTACGGTCTTCCAGGTTGTCGGCGAGAATCATTTCTCGAACAGCGTCGATACGATCGCCTTCGAAGAACATGTGCTCGGTTCGTGTCAGACCAATCCCCTGTGCACCGAATGCAATGGCCTGTTCGGTCTGCTCTGGATTGTCCGCGTTGGTGCGAACAGCCAGACGAGTCACCTTGGAGCACCATTCCATCAACTGCTTGAAGGCCAGGAACTTTTCAGTCTTGGCGGCAGCCTTGTCACCGAAGAGCAGACCCATGACGATGCTGGATGGACCAGTCTTGACCTTGCCGCCATAGATCGTGCCGGCCGTCCCGTCGATGCTCAGATGGTCCACGCCTTCCTTGAAGGTCTGACCAGCAATCTTGACGGTCTTCTTGTTGTAGTCGATATCTACAGCGCTGGCGCCGCAGATACAGACTTTACCCATCTGACGAGCAACGAGGGCTGCGTGTGAAGACACCCCCCCCTTGGCTGTCAAAATACCAACGGCAGCGATCATCCCACGGAGGTCTTCCGGTGAGGTTTCGTTGCGGACGAGCAGAACGCTTTCGCCCTTTTCGGCAGCAGCGGCAGCACGGTCAGCGTTCAGATAGATGACGCCGGATGCAGCACCTGGACCAGCAGGAAGACCGGTTGCAAGAACCTTGGCCTTCTTGATTTCCGCGAGGTCGAAGTCCGGAGCAAGCAACTGCTCAAGCTGATCAGCCGGGTTACGCATGATTGCGGTTTCCCAGTCGATGAGCTTTTCTTTGACCATGTCCATGCTGAACTTCAGAGCCGCAGCGGCAGTACGCTTGCCGTTACGAGTCTGCAGCATGAACAGTTTGCCCTGCTGAATTGTGAACTCAACGTCCTGCACGTCCTTGAAGTGCTTTTCGAGAGTCGCACGAACCTTCAACAGTTCAGCGAATGCCTTTGGCATTGCCTTTTCGAGCTTAGCAACAGGCTCTGGAGTTCGCACGCCGGCGACCACGTCTTCGCCCTGTGCGTTGATCAGGAACTCACCGTAGAACTCATTCACACCGTTCGCTGGGTTACGAGTAAACGCGACGCCGGAACCGGAATCGTCGCCTGTGTTCCCGTAAACCATCGCCTGAACGTTAACAGCAGTGCCCCACTCAGCAGGGATGTTGTACTTGCGGCGGTAAACAATCGCACGGTCGTTCATCCATGAGCCGAAGACAGCTCCGGCAGCTCCGCGAAGCTGATCCCATGGATCGTTAGGGAATACCTTGCCGGTGCGTTCTTTGACGAGAGCCTTGAATCGCTTGACCAGTTCTTTCTGGTCGTCGGCTGTCAGATCGCTGTCGATAACGTCCTTGCCGTACTTCTTGTGCTTGAATTCTTCAATCACAACTTCGAACGGCTCATGATCTTCGCCTTCGCGTTTCTGCACGCCCAGGACGACGTCGCCGTACATCTGGATAAAGCGGCGGTAGCAGTCCCAAGCGAATCGTTCGTTCTTCGTGGCAGCAACCAGCGACAGAACGGTTTCGTCGTTCAGACCAAGGTTCAGGATGGTGTCCATCATGCCCGGCATGGAGTCACGAGCACCGGAGCGAACAGCAACAAGCAGCGGCATGCCTTTGGCATCGCCGAACTTGCAGCCCATGATCTTCTCCATGTTCTTAACGCCAGCTTCCATCTGGCTCTGAAGTTCCTTCGGGTAGGACTTCTTGTTGGCATAGTAATAGGTGCAAACTTCGGTCGTGATGGTGAATCCGGGAGGCACTGGGAGATTGATGCGGGTCATTTCCGCAAGATTCGCGCCCTTGCCGCCGAGCAACGCTTTCATCGAGCCGTCGCCATCTGCCTTACCATCACCCCAAGTGTAAACGTACTTTGCTTTTGCCATCGAATTGAACCCCAAGAATTTAGAAAGGCTGAGACCCGTCACAGCCGACGTTGAAAGGCGAATCATGCGACGTCGACGGCTGAAACCTTTCAGCACCGAGCCTCTGATTCGACGAGGCGAAATCTGCCCGAGACATTCTCGCTACAGAGCCCCCAAAATCCACGGCCAGAACTGACCGCTCGCAGCGCGCACCGCAACCGGAGACCGATGCGGCGGGCAAACGAGCGGGCACGGTAGCAATGGCACCCTTAAACTGCAAGTTCGTTCCTCGACCGCAACAGAACCCCGCAAACTTGAGACACCACGATCTTCAACGGCGAGCGGCAGGGTGTCAGCACTCCGTGTTGGTTTTGAGGGAACCTCAGACGTTCAGCTCGTGGTACTTTTGTTAGGTCCTGCCTGCCGGGCAGGACTTCGCGGCGTGCCGCGACATCTGTGCATGCGATAATACGATGCCGCCTGCAATCCTCAACGAATTCCAGACCTGGTTCGCCTTGCGGCGAAAGTCCTGCTCGGCAAGCGAGACCTACCAGACGAAGTGCTTTCCGGAAGGCAAGGACCTACTTTGACAACCATCTGCGGCTACACCCTTTCATCAATTAACGAAAGGGCGGACGGCACACGGAGTCTGCCTGCTACTTTGATGGGAAGCTGAGGCCTTGGCGGCGGGTACGAGTCGACATGGAGGGCTGACGCCCAGCCGCTCGCTGGGTGTCTGGACCTCAGGGATTTCCCGGGCTTTTTGCTTGTCGAGCTTGCGGCTTCTGAGCAATTCATCAGAATCCCGCAGCCTGAGTGACGAAGTCAGAGGTCGCTTTGCACGGGGGAAATCAGGCTCCCCATCATTCTGATTTTTTTGCGTTCTCATCGCGGAGCATCGGTTCATGGCGGTTCGTGGCGTACGTGGGGCAACCACTGTTGAGTCTGACGACCCGGCCTTGATTCGAGCGGCTGCGCGGGAATTGATGGAAGAGCTGCTTCGCCGCAATCAGATCACGAACTTCGAAGAAGTGATCTCAGCAGTTTTTACGACGACTCAGGATCTCTGTTCCGCCTTCCCTGCCGAAGCCGCACGGGCGATGGGGATGAGTCAGGTTCCGCTCTTGTGTGCTCAGGAAATTCCCGTCCCGGGTTCAATGGCTCGTTGCATTCGAGTGCTCCTGCATATCGATTCCGAGCGTACTCCCAAAGAAATCGAACACGTGTATTTGCGGGATGCTCAGAAGCTGCGGCCAGATTTGAAGAGCGCACAGTAGCACCGGAAGGCAGTGTACTTTTGCATTCGTGGTAATTCCTTGTGCTGCGAATTTCATCGGTATTCCGGGATATTCAGCAGTTCAGTGCTGATGCCATTGAGCAGATTCGATCTTTGTTCGGAACAACCTGCCACTCGGCGTGCAATTGGCATAGCGGATGCTAAAAATGGTGAAACCCGTGGTTAACCACGATATCCACGGGAGTACTGCTCAAATAGTTAGCACGGTTGCTGGGAATCTCTGCAGGTGGGCAATCCGAAGGGAACGTCTGGTTGCAGTGATGAGAACGGGCGAGAACGTTTTTGGTGTCGGCGTAAGGCACCGCCCGGAGGTCCTGATCAGGAGGTCGCTTCAGTTACGGGAAGCAAGAGTAGTGCGCGGTTGTCGGAGGAAGCAGAACGCTGTTGTTCTGTCCGCAGTGACCGACGATTTAAGATAGCCGTAACGTCACAGGTTTTTCCGGGAGGAGTAAGCAGAGAATGGCGAAGTCAAAATTAGAATACATCTGGCTGGACGGAACAAAGCCTACTCAGGTGCTGCGTTCCAAGACCAAGATTGTCAAGGACTTTGGTGGTACGCTCGAAGAATGCCCAATTTGGTGCTTCGACGGCAGTTCAACAAATCAGGCTCCGGGCGGATCATCTGACTGCCTGCTGAAGCCAGTCGCGATTTTTGAAGATCCAGGTCGCTCTGATGCGTTTCTGGTCATGACAGAAGTTCTGAACCCAGACAGCTCAGTTCATGACTCAAACGGTCGCGCGACGATCGAAGACGATGACGACGATTTCTGGTTCGGTTTTGAGCAGGAATACTTCCTGTGGGATCGCGAAACCAATTTGCCACTGGGTTTCCCAGTTGGCGGTTACCCAGCTCCACAGGGTCCTTACTACTGCTCAGTCGGTGCGAAGAATGCATTCGGCCGTGAGCTGATCGAAGAACATCTCGACCTGTGCCTTCAGGCCGGTTTGAATGTTGAAGGGATCAACGCAGAAGTTGCGACAGGACAGTGGGAATTCCAGGTTTTCGCCAAGGGTGCCAAGCGCGCTGGGGACGAAGTCTGGGTTGCTCGCTACCTGCTTGAGCGAACTGCTGAAAAGTATGACTTGTCGATCAACTGGCACTGCAAGCCGCTGGGTGATTCGGACTGGAACGGTTCCGGCATGCACGCAAACTTCTCAAACTCCGTGCTCCGCACATGCGGCAGCAAGGAAACCTACGAGAAGATCTGTGGCGGATTTGCTCCACGAATCAAAGAGCATATCTCCGTCTACGGTGCTGACAACCACATGCGTCTGACCGGCAAGCATGAAACTCAGTCGATCGACAAGTTCAGCTTCGGCGTTTCTGACCGCGGTGCTTCGATCCGTATTCCGGTTGCGACTGTTCAGAATGGCTGGAAGGGCTGGCTCGAAGATCGGCGCCCAGCGTCTAACGCTGACCCTTATAAGGTTGCCGCAGAGATCATTCGCACCGTTAAGGCTGTGAAGATCTGATAAGTATTTAAGTGAGCCAGTCATCCCGAAACGGTGCGGTTCATCTGCCTCGTCAGGAGGTGACTGGATCGGGAGTCACTGCTGATCTTTGGAGCGATCCATTGATCAATCCTCCCAGGCTGTCCGATGGCAACGTCGGACAGCCGTTTTTTTGCGCGGGTCTTATCGAGCCAATGCTGCCAGCAGAGGATTGTCAGCAATGATGTCGATGCTCTGGTTCAGCGATTCGACGATTGCTGGCAGCAATGCATCGGCGTCATCGGATGGAATCTGGCATGTTCCTGCTGCCGAGTGACCGCCGCCACCATGCTTCAGCATCAGTTGGCCGACTTCAACGGGATTGGTGCGATTCAGGATCGACTTGCCCACGGCCAGCACGGTCATGCCAGGCTGCCGACTTCTCAGCAGATGCACTGACACATTGCACTCGGGCAGCAGGGCGTACGACAGAAACCGGTTGCCGCAGTAGATCACTTCCTCGAAGCGAAGGTCGATCACCGCCACATTGCCGTAGATTCCGGAACAGCGAGCCACCTGATCGCAGTAGTCTGATCGCTGGCTGTTGTAAAGGTCTACTCGTTCCCGTACGTCCTGAAGATGCAGAATGTCTTCGATTGTGTGGCTGCGGCAGTAGTCCACCAGAGCCATCATCAGTTGATAGTTGGAGATCCGAAAATCCCGGAAGCGACCCAGTCCGGTTCGTGGATCCATCACAAAATTCAGCAGGTCCCAGCGTTTTGGGGACAGAATGTCTTCACGAGAGAATCGGCCGGAGTCGCACTTGTCGACCGCTTCCATCATCTCTGTGCTGATATGGCGAAAGCGAGCTGCCCCGCCGAAATAGTTGTAAACGACTCGAGCGGCTGAATCAGCATCCGGGTCGAGAATGTAGTTCTGGCGAATGGTCTGGCCGTTGCGAATCACTTCGCTGGCATGGTGATCAAAGCAAAGATGGCAACTGGCGACGTAGGGCAGATTCGTAATAATGTCACGCGAAGTGACCTCAATCAGACCGTCCTGCATATCTTTGGGATGCACGAACATAATGTCGTCCAGCATCTGGAGTTCACGCAGCAGAGCAGCACTTACGAGGCCGTCGAAGTCGCTGCGAGTAATGAGGCGATAATTGAAAGTCTGCAGGGGCATAGGAATCACACTGCCAGAGAGAGTCTTCGGTCAACTGCTCAAGTCACGGGTAAACCAGGAGCGGGCACAAGAACCCTAGTTCGGGATTTTGTGGCGTGTTGCATTTGTGATACGAATCTTGCATTTCAGGACCGTCTCGGCGATCTGTCTTTTTCGGTCGTAGTGATCCTGCAGGGAATTGACCATCGCTTTTGGGGCGATGGCCAAAACGTCCATCCGGGAGCCGACTCCCTGCATTTCTTTTGCGGCTTGCTCAGAATTTGTGCGAGTTTCTGATCGGTTTGCTGGGGGCGAAGTTTAAAACGTGGCCGAAAGGTCTTCAGGAATCTGGGGAATGGAGACGCTCGGAATTCGCAACTGGAGCAGTGAAAACCTATCGTTCCACCTTGAAGACTAAAACGTTCACCCCAGGTTCGGTCATGATCACTGTTCGTATGATGCTGCCTGTCCTGCTGGCCATTCTTTTTGCCAGCACCGTTCTGCCTGAATCCGGGGCCGGCGCAGAGCAAACATTGAATGTTGGGTTGAATGGACCTTTCGCAGTCGCGGTCCCTCAGTCGGCAGAAGCGTCAGCAGCCGTGCCGGAAAACTCAGGCCTCACCCAAGACACACGCCCCCTGGAACAGTCCGGCCCCGTGGAAGGGTCGCAGAAGTCTGCGAATTCGGAGGCGGAAGAGTTTCTTGATGAGCAGATTAAGCGATCCGCAGCGGCTGTGGGTCAGGGCGAATCGGGCTGGCTGCTGGTCGCCTACTGTACGGCGATCGTTATTGCGTCGATCGGCGGAGGCTGGCTGCCTTCGTTAGTCAGCCTGACACATACCCGCATGCAGACGGTCATCAGCTTCGTCGGTGGACTGATGCTTGGGATTGCCGTCTTTCATCTGTTTCCGCATTCCATTCACGGCAGTCAATCGGCCGATGATTCTGCGTGGTGGATGATGGCGGGGATTATCACGATGTTTCTGCTGATCCGCTGCTTCCACTTTCATCATCATGGTCCGCTGGAGATTTCGACAGCAGAGGAAGATCCCTGTGCCAGCCATCGCGGTCACGCCCATGATCACTCCCATGACCATGGGCGACACGATCACGATCATTCGCATGCCCACGATCATGATGATGCACAAAAATCGCCATTGAAGATACTCAGCGCTACTCAGATTCCGTCGTCGCAAACTTCGCCTCAGCCCCACTGTCATCACGCGCATCAGTTGAGCTGGCTGGGGATCACCCTGGGGCTGTCGTTGCACACGTTGATTGATGGCATGGCTCTGGCCGCAAGTGTTCAGGCGGAGTCAACGTTCCGTAACGTGACCCTGGTTTCGGGGCTGGGAACTTTTCTGGCGATTATGCTGCACAAGCCTCTGGATGCGGTCTCGATTACTTCGCTGATGGCCGGTGCAGGCTGGTCGACTCGTTCACGGTTATTGGTCAGCGTTATCTTTTCGACGATGTGCCCGATCGGTGCTCTGCTGTTTCGCTTCGGGATTTCTTTGTTCGGCGAGTATCAGGATGAATTTGTCAGTTCCTCTTTGGCGTTCTCAGCGGGTGTGTTTCTCTGTATCTCGCTCAGCGATCTGCTGCCCGAAATGGAGTTCCATGCTCACAATCGAGTCCGCCTGACTGCGGCTCTGCTGGCGGGAATCCTGTTGGCGTATGGAATAACATTTCTTGAGCCCGGTCATCTGCACTAACTCAATTCACCACGAAACGGGTCTTCGACATGCGAACGCGGCGATCGATTCTGCAGGCGGGACTGTCAGGACTTGTTGGAACAGCCATTCCGCAAGCTTGGGCGCTGCCTTCTTTGGAAGCCGCCGGAGTGAGGCGTAAGTTGCCGGTGGCAGCGGTGGTTTCTGTTTATACACCGAACAGTCATGCTGATGTCATCGTGGGCAAGATTCTGGAGGGCTATCGCCAGGACGGAGGAGTCGGTCCGGACCTTGAACTTGTTTCCCTGTTCACCGATCAGGTTCCCTCGCAGGACATGAGTCGTGAGAAAGCGAAGTTGCATGGTTTCAGGATTTCCGAAACCGTCGACGACGCGCTGACTTTCGGAACGGATCGGCTGCAGGTCGCAGGAGTTCTTTGCATCGCGGAGCATGGACAGTATGAACTGACTCCGGTGACTGGCCAGCGGATGTATCCACGTCGTCGATTCTTTGATGACGTCGCGCGAGTTTTTCGCAGATGTGATCAGGTGGTCCCGGTCTTCAATGATAAACATCTGTCGTATCGCTGGGATGACGCGAAGGCGATGTACGATACCGCTCAGGAACTCCGCATTCCGTTCCTCGCGGGATCTTCTCTTCCTGTCGCCTGGCGAGAGCCTTCGCTGGAACTGGCAACGGGCACAGAAATCGAAGCTGCTCTGACGATTGGTTACGGCGGGTTTGAGGATTATGGCTTTCATGCTCTGGAAGCCCACCAGTGCCTGCTGGAAAAACGAAGCGCCGGCGCGACAGGAATCGCAGCCGTGCAAGCGTTAAAGGGCGATCAGATTCGGCAGGCGGAAGCGGCCGGAGAATGGTCGACGGAACTTTTTGCGACTGCTCGTCGGCTCATGCCCGGTGATTCGGAAGATACAGCCAGTTGGAAGCCAGGAGAAAACTCAGCCGTCTATTTGCTGGAGCATCAGGACGGCTTGAAGTCGTCCGTCATTATGGCGAACGGTCTGGCGGATCAGTTTACGACCGCATTAAGGATCAAGGGGCAGGCCGAGCCCGTCGGCACGTGGTTCAGGCTTCAGGAAGAACGACCCTTTGGCCATTTCGCGTGTCTGCTGCGAGCCATCGATAAAACATTTCAGACAGGCCAGGTTGCGTACCCGGTCGAGCGAACTCTGCTGACCACGGGGATTCTTGATCGAGTCATGCAGAGCCTGGCTCAGGACGGTCGTCGGATCGAAACACCGGAATTGGCGATTGAATACTCGCCGACCGACTGGCCGTTCGCAAACGAGAACCAGGACTCGGCCTGCATGCGATAGAAGACAGTGCACGCAACTCAAAGCCCAGAAGAACGACGAGATCTTTATTTCTTCTCAAGACGGTAAAGATGTGTGTCCGTTCGCAGAAAGACGGAGTGATCAACCATCGCCGGAGTTGCCAGAGTGCGGCCTTCCAAAGTGTTGGTGGCAAGGACCTCGTACTTCTTTCCCGGCGCAATAACGGTTGTCTTGCCCTCTTCATCCAGCAGATAAATCTTCCCGTCGGCCAATGTTGGTGAGGCAGAGAAATTCCCGCCAATTCGTTCCTGCCAGTGCTGAGTTCCGCTGACGGCGTCCAGGCATGTTGCGATGCCATTGTCACTGACCAGATAAAGTTCATCACCGACAAGCAGTGGCGATGGATTCAACGGAGCGGCCTTCTTCATGTTCCAGCCAAGATGAGATTCTGTGACGTCGCCGGTGCCATCCACTTTCACAGCATAGAACTCGGGGCGATCATAGCCTGAGCTGATAAAGACCAGACCTTTACCAACGACAGGGCGAGGCACATTCGAGTAACCGTCGTAGCGGAACCACCAGTACTCTTCGCCGTTGCGAGGATTGTATGAAACAATGCTGTCGGCTCCGCTGCTGAGCAACTGGATTGTGCCATTGATCTCTGTCAGAAGCGGCGTCGTGTAGGACATCGGGACGTTGGATTTTCCCGTGAGTCGATCTTCTCCGATATGTTCACGTTTTTTCTTCCAGCGGATTTCTCCCGTGTTCTTGTCCAGAGCCACGACAAACTGAATGTCGGACCCATCGCAGTTCAGAATCAGCAGGTCTTCGAAGATCACCGGAGATCCGCCGGGGCCGTGGCGATGGTCGTGTTTGAGGTCCTGAGTCTTCCAGACGACAGTCCCATCTGTTTTGAGGCAGGCGGTGCCGTGAGCACCATAGTGCACGTAAACTCGATCGCCCTCAATCAATGGCGTTGGTGAAGCATGACTGTTCTTGGAGTGAACCGTGCCAGGCTCAGCGATTTCAAAAACTGCTACATCATGGAGCGTCTTGCCGGTCGCTCGATCAAGTGCGATCGCGTGTAGTTTTTTGCCTTCATCGATCGCCGTTGTAATCCAGATCTGGTCGCCTTGAATCGCCGGAGAAGACCACCCCAAGCCAGCGACCGGGATCTTCCATGTGATGTTCTCCGTTTCGCTCCATGTCAGCGGGAGATTTGTGGCATCGGAATGCCCCTGCCCGCCAGGACCGCGAAACTGAGGCCAGTCGGCCGCCTGAGTCTCTGAAACACAAACCACGCACAACAGCACAAGCAAGCATCGGCACATAAGCAACCTCCGGGCGGGTAAGCAGAATTGGCGGGCTGGCATCGTGGTGCATCCATCGTGGGAATGCAAGAGACTCAGAACGCCAAATAAGACCGGGGCCGGTCGCTGAGTCTCACGGAACAGGCTGCAACTGGACCTGCCACCAACTGGACTGGCCACCAACTGTTTCAGTTCTGTAAAAACCTCTTTACAGTTACGGGCGCATTGAGCTCCGTTGAGGCAGGACGACTGTTCAGGCGAGTTCCATTCAGAAAGAACAGTCGGAACGGAAGCCGTCGCCGGTTGAAGCGACGCGGCGATACCGCTAAAAGCCGCAGTATGTTGGGCAAAAGCCGCACGATGTCGGGACAAAAGCCGCACGATGTCGGGACAAAAGTCGACGAATATGCGATAAAACTCCTGAATATGTCGGCCACAGTTCTGTAACGTGGGGCCTCGTTCACTTGCAACGGCCCGGTGACAGGTACGTCTGACTCAACTCATTACGATTCGGCCTGAGAAAAGGGTAATTTCAGATGATGTCAGAGTCAGCAATCCGCGAGAAAAAAGACCTGCTGCGAAAGCAGGCCCATGCGAACCGAAATGCTCAGGAAAACAAGGATGACCTGAGTCGCCGTATTGTGGGAGCATTTATGGCTCTGCCGGAGTACGCAACCGCTGAAGTTGTGATGTTCTACATCGACGTTCGCAGTGAAGTTCGCACACGACTGGATCTGGAACTGGCCCTGAAGTCAGGCAAGACGATCGTTGTTCCATGGTGCAACGCGGAAGGCGAACTCGAACTGTTTCGTCTCGACAGTATGGACGAACTGGAACTCGGGATGTATCGCATTCTGGAACCGAAAGCAGAATTGCGAACTCTGCCGGAGAAGCAGGTCGATGTCGAGACGCTGGATCTGATCATGGTCCCTGGCGTTGGTTTTGATCGTCGTGGGGCTCGCATGGGCCACGGCAAAGGTTACTACGACAAACTTCTGCAGCACGCTCGCCGCGACACTCCGCTGGTCGCATTGGCGTTTGAGTGTCAGTTGTTTGATGAGATTCCGGTCGCACACCACGACATTTTCATGGATAAGATCATCACTGAAGATCACGTGTATCAGGGAAAAGGTCGATGACCAGTGCCGGTTCGAATTGTGTGATTGAAGACACATACGCCGAAGCCTTTCGCAGTCTGTATGTGGAGTTCCTGATCACTGCACGCGATCGCAAGTGGCTGGATCATGCCATCAATGCAGCGACCGGTTATGGTTCGTCAACGATCATGTGTGATTGCGAAGCGGGACTCGACCGCTACGTAGGGCCGGGCGGAGACGAATCATTTGTGACTCCCGATGGACGCCCGGGAGCAATCTGCCAGCTTCACGTACCTCGCTTCTGGAAACATCGCGTCGAGGCTCTGGAGAAAGCTCTCCTGGCGCGTGTTTGCCAAAACGTCCTGACATGTGCAACGACGGCCTGTTTTTCACTCAGCCAAACAGAACCCTATTATCGCCTTGGCCGAAAACTGTCGTTTTTCGGTGATGGTTACGAACAGGTTGAGGACCGCTTCGGACGCAAAATGTGGGTTGTGCCGACGATGGGTGGCGAATTCTGTATTGATCGCCGTTTCGGATATCACGACGGTGTCATGGGCGGAAATCTTTGGTTCATGGCCACCAGCGAAGACGCATCACTGGAAGCGGCTGAACGAGCTGTTGAAGCCTGTCAGCATGTTCCCGGCGTGATTACTCCTTTTCCCGGCGGAGTTGCCTCCAGCGGATCCAAGGCTGGCAGCAAGCACAAGTTTTTATTCGCCAGCACAAATCATCCGTTCTGTCCGACGTTAAAAGGTCGTCCGGGAGTCGACTCACAGATTCCGGATGGGATCAAGTCTGTGATGGAGATTATTATCAACGGACACGATCTGGCCACCGTCAGCGCGGCGACTCAGGCGGCGATTAAAGCGGCGGCCGTGGTTCCGGGTGTCGAAAAAATCACAGCCGGGAATTACGGCGGTCGGCTGGGCAAAGCCTGGGTCTGGCTGATTCCTGAAAATCATCAGGAAGCCTGATTCGGACAGAACGCGAAGCGCGCGTTGATTTGCCGTTCTATGAACTTCAGCAGTCGCATCGTGTTTCTGAAAACCAGAGGCATCCGCCCTTGGCGGCTCTGGTCTGCCTGAAAAGCATGTTCTTTATGACGAAGCCCATCGACGCGCAAGACAAGCATCCCACCGTTGGATCATTGATCAAAGTCGTGGCTTTTGATGCCGTGGGCACATTGATTTATGCGGAACCATCCGTCACGGCAACTTACTGCCGAGTTCTGAATGAACTGATTGGAAGTCCGGTCGATGAATCTTTTGTCCGCAAAGTTCTGGGGATACGCCTGGCAGCACGCTCAAGTCACGAGAATCTGCGGACCAATGAAGACGCTGAAAGACAGTACTGGTATGACCTGATTGCCGAGCTGGTTCCCGATGCGAATCGCGTCGACGCCTGTTTTGAATCGCTGTACCGTCATTTCGGCATCGCTTCCAACTGGCGATGCTATAACGATGTGGCCGGCACACTCAATGCTCTGAAGTCCGCCGGGCTTCAGCTTGTACTGGCTTCAAATTTCGATGAACGATTAAACGCCGTCTGCCGGGGACTTGAGGACCTTCAGGGAATTTCCCGCGTGATCATTTCTTCGGAAGTTGGCTGGAGAAAACCGGCTCCGGAGTTCTTCGACATTGTCTGCCAGCAGACCAACTGCCGTCCCGAAGAAATCCTGTTTGTAGGCGACGATTTGATCAACGATATTCAAGGAGCACATCAGGCGGGAATGGCGACAGCGTGGATTGATCGCAAGGGAGAACCTCCCGGAGCCATGTCTGGGGCTGGAACTGAGCAGGCCGCCGTTTCGACTCACCCAATGCGGACGCTGCTGGAATTAATCCCACCTGTGTCCTGATCACTTGCGCCCTGATCAATCGCTGGCTGACAAGCAGTGAGTCGTCGCGGTTGACTGCCAAAGTATATCCTTTCTGCCGGAAAGGACTTTCGCCGCAGGCGAACCTTGTGCGACATGCCAATGAGACGGCAGGCCGATTCTGGCGGTTCGCATGCACTAAGGTCGCGGCAAGCCGCGAAGTCCTGCCCGGCAGGCAGGACCTAACGAAATCGGCGATCACACCCCTTACAAGTGAGGCCGTGGCGTGTTACTGGACGGTCTCCGGATTGGCTCCTACCATGAGTCGCTTTCCTGCTGCTTCTTGTCCCGCCACAATGGATTCCTGACCATGTCCAGAGTTCCCTTGATTGCCCTGATCATCCTCTTTTCCCCCGGTCTCCTGTTGGCTCAGAAGATGTGGACACAGACGATCGAACGTCAGCCGGTCGTTGAACGTGGCCAGGAGATTGCGGAGCCAGCGGACAAAAAGAGCGCGGGCATTCCTGATTCAGCCTTCTCGGGCGGCACAGTTCCGAAGTGGATCTGGGGACCTGACAACGATACCAAATACGTCCTGCGGACAACGGTTGAATTACAGGACATTAAAGCTGCACGACTGCGAGCCTCATGCGACAACGTGGGCACTGTGTTTATCAATGGGACGCGTGTTGGCGGCAGCAGTGAGTGGCAGGAGCCCATTGACGCGGATGTCGCCTCGGCTCTGGTCAAAGGGAAAAATGTCATTGAAGCCGAAGTTGAAAATCAGGGTGGCGTGGCCGCCTTTGTCCTGAAACTGATGGTGCAACCTGCCGCTGGTGACGCGATCGAAGTCGTGACCAGTGAAACGTGGACCTGGAGCACAAAGCGAGATACGGATTCAAAAGATTCAGTCCATCTGCGTGGCGAATACGGTGGTGGACCCTGGGGGCTTGTTTTTAGCAACACGGCCATGCCGGGACGAGTCCCAGCCGGGGTCTTTGAAGTTCTGCCCGGATTTCAGGTCGATAAACTTTATACCGTTCCGAAAGACGAACTGGGCTCATGGGTCTGCATCACATTCGACAATAAGGGCCGCCTGCTGGTCAGTGATCAGGGTGACAAAGGTCTGTTCAGGATTACTCTTCCGCCGGTCAACGGTGATGGAGGCGTTAGTGTCGAACCGCTTGATTTCTCGAAGTGCGAAATCAAGCCGAGCGGCGCGCAGGGAATGTTGTGGGCGTTTGATTCGCTCTATATCTGCTGTAACGGTGGTCCCGGCAGTGGATTGTATCGAGCTCGCGACACCGACGGCGACGACCAGTTCGATGAATGCGTAAAGCTGAAAGATCTTCGAGGTGGTGGTGAACATGGTCCTCATGCTCTGCGACTATCACCAGACGGCAAACGCATCTTCCTGATCGCCGGCAACCATACTCGACCACCATTTGACGAAGGTGAAGAGCTCAAGAATCCGAACTACACCAGTCGCGTTCCCACGAACTGGGCGGAAGATCATCTGCTGCCGCGAATGTGGGACGCAAATGGTCATGCGGTTGGAATTCTGGCTCCGGGTGGCTGGATCGCCAGTACTGATCCCGATGGAAAAACATGGGACATCTGGTCAATGGGTTACAGAAATCCTTATGACATGGCCTTCAACGCCGACGGAGAACTGTTCGCGTATGACGCCGACATGGAATGGGATGTTGGTATGCCATGGTACCGTCCCACACGCGTTGTCCATGCCACCAGCGGCAGTGAGTTCGGTTGGCGCAGTGGCAGCGGTAAGTGGCCCAATCATTATCTCGACAGCCTGCCGCCGATGGTGAATATTGGTCCGGGTTGTCCGGTCGGAGTCGAGTTTGGTTACAACCTGAAGTTCCCGGCCAAATATCAGAAAGCGTTGTTCATCTGTGACTGGACATTCGGCACGATGTACGCCATTCACACGCAGCCCAGCATGAGCAGCTACACCGCCACTAAAGAAGAATTCCTGTCGCGCACACCGCTGCCGCTGACTGATGTCGTGGCCGGACCTGACGGAGCGATGTACTTCACTGTCGGTGGTCGTGGAACACAGTCCGAACTGTTTCGAGTCACTTACGCTGGCAAGGAATCCACAGAGCCAACCGAGCTTCGCGATTCCTCACAGGCGGGTGCTCGATCGCGCAGGAAGGTTCTGGAAGCTGGACATGCCGGCGTTGATGCGAATGGCAAGCAGTCGCCAATGGATGCGGAGACCTTCATGAAGGATCTTCAAAACGATGTTCGCACAAACGACCGTTTCCTGAAGACGGCTTCGAGAAACGCGTTTTATCATTCAGCCCTGTTCGACGTCGTGATGAAGACGGAAGTGCTGAAGCAGGCCGATTTCACAAAGGGGGAACCAGATGACAAGCTGGGAGTCGTCATTGCCCTGGCAAAGACTCCTCTGAAGTCAGCGGATCCGGCTGACACAGAAGTGGCTGCGATGAAATCAGATCTTCAACGGGTCTGTCTGAATACCCTGCGATCAATGTCGTGGAGCAGCATTTCGCGTGAACAGCATCTGGGTTACTTGCGAGCGTTGAGTCTGGTGTTTCTGCGTCTCGGCGCTCCGGATGATGCCGTTCGTCAGGAGTTCGTGGGGCGGATCGACGACGCATTTCCATCGGGCGATGATGAACTGGATCGAGAACTCTGCCAGATGCTGGTTTATCTGAAGTCTCCCACTGTCATCGAGAAGACTGTGAAACTGCTGGAAGCTCCTTCGAAGCCGACAGTGACGGACGATATGAAGGACCTGTTGGCTCGAAACCGTGGCTACGGCGGTGCCATTGCTGCGTCAATTGAAAAGGCGCCCGACCAGCAGCAGACCTGGTATGCGTTCTGTCTTCGCAATGTGAAAGAAGGCTGGACGATGGACCAGCGGAAGGTCTACTTCTCGTGGTTCGAACGCGCTCATCAGTGGGCCGGAGGAGCCAGCTATCATGGCTTCCTGCGGAATATTGAACGAGAATGCTTTGAAAATGCCAGTGAAAAAGAACGACTCCTGATCGAAGCCAGCGGCGCTCGCAAGCCGTATATGCTGCCGGAGATTCCGAAGCCAGCGGGCCCCGGCAAGGACTGGACTCTGGAAGAAGTTCGTGCCCTCGCGAAAGATGGACTGAAGGGGCGAAACTTTGACAACGGCCAGAAGATGTTCGCGGCAACTCGCTGCGTGATCTGTCATCGTTTCGGCGGAGACGGCGGTGCGACGGGTCCTGATTTGACGCAACTGGCCGGTCGCTTCAACCTGAATGATCTCACTGAAGCCATCATGGTGCCCAGCAAAGTCATTAGTGATCAGTACAAGGGCACAACCGTCGTCACAACGTCCGGAAAGTCTTACAGTGGTCGCATCGTCGGCGAGAATGATGAACTGATCCGAGTTCTGACCAGCCCCGAAGACCCAACGAAGATCTCGGAAATTTCCAAGTCGGAAATCGAAGAGCTGCAGCCGTCGCAGGTTTCACTGATGCCGATGGATCTGCTGAAGCCATTGAACCAGGATGAAGTGCTTGACCTGCTTGCCTACTTGTTGTCTCGCGGCGACAAAGGTAACGCCATGTTCCGCAAGTAGTCGTTTTCCTGCCCACCCATCATTGTTGACTGTAAGGAAATCCTGAATGAAGATCTTTGTTTTGTCACTGCTGATCGCTCTGACCTGCGTGAATAGTTCTGCGGTTGTACTTGCAGCCGACCCCGACCCTGGCCGTGCAGCCTATCCCAAAGGCGAATGGGTCTCACTGTTTAATGGCAAGGATCTGACGGGCTGGACCCCCAAGATTCGCCACTGCGAAGTCGGCGAGAACTTTGGCAACACTTATCGGGTCGAAGATGGCATTCTGAAGGTTCGCTATGACGGCGGCGGCTATGAGAAATTCGACGAGCGATTTGGCCACTTGTTTTTCAAGGATACGTTCTCCAGTTATCGCCTGCGCATCGAGTATCGATTTGTGGGTGAGCAATGTCCGGGTGGCCCGGGCTGGGCAACTCGCAACAGCGGAGTGATGATCCATGGGCAGGATCCAAAGACGATGACCAAAGATCAGGACTTCCCGGTTTCGATCGAAGTTCAGTTTCTCGGCGGCAATGGCAAGGATCCACGCACGACATCGAATCTGTGTACGCCGGGCACGAATGTTGTGATGAACGGTGAACTGAAACTGCAGCACTGCATCAGTTCATCATCGAAGACTTATCACGGCGAACAGTGGGTTGTCTCTGAAACTGAGGTCCACAACCGCGAGATTATCAAGCATCTGCTCGATGGCGAAGTTGTCCTGGAATATCAAAAGCCACAGCTCGACAAGCGTGATGAGAACGCCAAAAAACTGATCAAAAGCGATGACCTGCTGATTACGGGCGGCACGATCTCACTGCAGTCAGAAAGTCATCCGATCGACTTCCGCAAAGTGGAAATCATGGTACTGGAAGAGTAGTCGGACCAGCGAGACCCCATAAAGTCTTCCCGGAGCAAAGCCCGGCCAATCCCTGTTGGTCGGGCTTTCGTGTTTCGATAAGTTGTTTCTGTCGTTCCTGCCGGTCTGGCGATTACACCCCGAATGTCGATTGAGGCCCTGGCACAGACTGGAAATCCCCATGAACCTGCGAAACCTGAACTCCCCGAACGCAGACGTCCGCATGAAGGGGTTTCTGACGCGTACAACAGTTGAAGATGCCCTGGCATGGATTGGCTCGATGCTCCTCGCCAGCTCCCGCAGGTCCACTGAAGAGATCTCACTGAAGGATGCCGCTGGTCGAATTCTTGCCCAGGACATCATCAGTAACGCTGATGTGCCTGGCTTCAATCGTTCCATGATGGACGGCTATGCGCTGCGAGCTGAAGAGACCTATGGGGCCACTTCTTACAATGCCCTGCCGTTCACTGTTGCAGGGACAAGCCTTCCGGGCAGGCCGTTCACAGGAATTGTGACTCGAGGATCAGCCGTTCGGATCATGACCGGTGCGCCGATGCCGGATGGGGCCAATGCCGTACTGCCGGTGGAAGGCACGGAAATTCAGAATGACATGATGTTGGCAATGTCGGAGGTCTCCATCGGCAAGCACGTTGGCGTCATCGGCGAAGACGTCGCCGCGGGAGCAAAGATTCTGACGGCAGGACGAACACTGCGTCCTCAGGATCTGGGAGTTCTCTCATCGATCGGTTGCGGACTCGTCCCGGTCGTGAAGCGTCCGATCGTCAGAATTCTGATTACAGGCAATGAGTTGTTGCCAGCGGGGACAAGTCCTCGGGGCTTTCAGATTGCTGACGCGAATGGTCCGATGTTGTGTTCTCTTGTCAGTCGCGATGGCGGTATCGCCGTTATGCCTCCGCTGATCCACGATAACCGCGACCAGTTGCAGGCGGCGATGCTGGAACCTGCGGATGTTATTCTGGTCTCCGGCGGTTCCAGCGTTGGCGAGGAAGATCATGCTCCGCAGATTCTGGCTCAGCATGGTACGCTGGCGATTCATGGAATTGCGATGCGTCCCAGCAGCCCGGCGGGTATGGGAATTCTGAACGGCGCTTTCGTGTTTCTTTTGCCCGGCAATCCTGTCTCGTGTCTGTGTGCATACGATTTTTTTGCAGGCCGAGTCATCCGGGCTCTGGGCGGTCGCAATGAAGATTGGCCGTATCGCAGGATCACGGCCACGTTGACTCGCAAGATTGTTTCAACGGTCGGCCGTGTCGATTATGCTCGTGTCAAACTGGATGGCACTGCTGCTGAGCCGATTGCCGTGAGCGGTGCGTCAGTATTGTCATCAACCACGCAGGCGGACGGCTTTATGATCATCCCTGCGAACAGCGAAGGTTTTGCGGCGAATTCGACGGTCGACGTTTTTTGCTATGATTAGAGCCAGTTAACAGACCAATTCAAACTCGGAACACCCATGGTTATTGACTCCCATCAGCACTTCTGGAAACTTGATCTGCCGTTTGAGTATGGCTGGTTGCATGAACCACAGCACAAACCGATCTGTCGGGATTTCCTTCCGACCGATCTGAAGGCACACCTGCAGGCCGCGGGTGTCACCAGAACAGTCTTTGTGCAGACGCAGCATAACGTCGCAGAAAATCGCTGGGTGCTGGAGATGACCAAAGACCATGACTTCATCGCCGGAGTTGTGGGCTGGGTCGATCTTGCTTCCGAATCGTGTGAAGATCAGCTTCGTGAGTTCCTCGGCAATCCGAAGTTTGTCGGCATTCGCCATATTACTCAGGCCGAGCCGGACGACAACTTTATTGTTCGGCCGGACATCATGCGAGGGCTCAAAATGCTGCAGAAGCATCAGGTCCCGTTTGATCTGTTGTTCTTTACCCAGCATCTGAAACATGCGGCGACGCTGGCGGCGGCTTTGCCGGAACTCCCGATGGTGATCGATCATTTATCCAAGCCGAAAATCAAGGACCAGAATATTCACGACTGGAGTATTGATCTTCGCCGCGCGTCGACCTTTCCGAATGTCTTTTGCAAGCTGAGCGGTATGGTGACGGAGGCTGACTGGAAGAACTGGAAGCCAGCCGATTTAAAGCCTTACGTGGAGATTGCTCTGGAAGCGTTCGGTCCGGAACGCTGCATGTTTGGATCTGACTGGCCGGTCTGCGAGCTCGCGGGATCCTACGAAACTGTCTTTTCTACTCTGCGAGAACTCACGCAAACACTATCCGCTTCAGAACAGAATCTGATCTTCGGGGAAACCGCCAAACGCTTTTATCGGCTGCAGGTGTAGACAATCGGTGAATGGATACAATACCGTCGACTTGTCAATGATCCGTCTCCGAAAGCACCAGAACAATGACCGCACTTCCTCCTGACAAACCGCTCGTCCTGGGAACTCACACGCTGAAGTCTCGCCTGATCGTCGGGACGGGAAAGTATTCCACGTTTGAACTGATGCAGGAATGTCTGGAAGCCAGCGGCTCCGACGTGATTACGGTTGCCGTGCGACGTGAGCGGCTGGTCGATGCGTCGGGACGCAATATTCTCGACTTCATTGATCTCAAACGATACACGATCCTCCCCAATACGGCCGGATGCTTTAACACTGAAGACGCCATCCGAGTTGCTCGTCTGGGGCGAGAAATTCTGCGTGGACTTGAGAACCCCGGCGCGGACTGGGTGAAGCTGGAAGTGCTCGCGGATACTCGCACGCTGCTTCCGGATCCCATTGCGACCGTCGAAGCGTGCAAGCAACTGGTCGACGATGGATTTCAGGTGTTGTGCTATACGTCAGATGACCCGATTACGGCTCGCCGTTTGAAAGCCGCCGGAGCAACATCCGTGATGCCGGCCGGGAGTCCGATCGGCAGTGGTCAGGGCGTATTGAACGCGAACAATATTCGCATTTGCCTGGAGTATCTCAAAGAGAACGATCCGGATTATCCCGTCATCATTGATGCCGGCGTGGGCACTGCCAGTGACGTGGCCTTCGCGATGGAACTCGGATGCGACGGCGTTCTGTTAAACACCGCCATCGCCAGCGCGGCCAATCCGTTGCGGATGGCCGTGGCCATGAAGCAAGCCTGCGAAGCCGGCCGCAATGCGGTGTTGTCTGGCCGGATTCCTCGCAGGTTATACGCCACCGCGTCCAGCCCCACAGAAGGCGTGATCAGTCGACCGTTGGGTTAGGAGCCGGCTTGCGTCAATGTCATTACTTATGAATTTCCACCTGTCGACAATTCGGAAAGTTCACGAGCTATGAACATTCAGAACAGGGTCAGGTTTTCTCTGCTGCTTTGTTTGATCTTCTGCACTGGCACCGGTTTGAGCAGTGCTCAGGACAATGTGGCCGGTGATGTGTCGGCGACGCTTACGCTGGAACAACTTAAGGCGGAGGGTGCTGTCCGGTCCCGATATCGGCAACAGAATGGGGCTCCATCAGCGGTCAAAGAGACTCAGACGAAAGATCCTGTCGCTGAATTCGAACAGCTTATTAAGCCGTTGTTGAAAGAAGCGTGTGTGCAGTGTCACGGGCCGGATCATGTTGAAGGCAATATCCGGATTGATACGCTGAATCCGGACCTTGTGAATGGGCCGGATTCGCATTGGTGGCTGGAAGTGCAGGCTGTGCTCAGCAACGGTGAGATGCCTCCGCCGGACGCAAAAGGACTCAAGGACACCGATCGCGCGAAGGTGGTCGAATGGCTGGCGGATGAAATTCAGCGAGCATCGAAGATCCGACGTGAAACCGGCGGGCATTCGTCGTTTCGTCGCCTGACGCGATACGAATACAATTACGCTCTGCAGGATCTGCTGGGCGTGAAATGGAACTTTGCCAGGGATCTGCCGCCCGAATCGCATTCTGACGATGGCTTCCAGAATAGTTCTGAGTTGCTGCATATGTCGGTTGGACAACTGGAGTCGTATCGCCAGATCGCTCTCACCGCGTTGCGACGAGTGACCGTGAGAGGTGAACGGCCACCGGTGATTCATTGGGGCGTCTCGATGAAAGAAGCGGCCGATCGCGAATGGCCGAAGCAGCAGGAGCAACTGACAAAGGCCAGGGAACAGTTCAAAGATGATCCGGTCAAGCTGCAGGAGGAAGTCGATCGACTCACGGCCAGCTTTAAGCAGCCTCACGATCGGCCGCATTATCGAGAACTCTCAAGCGGCAACACGGCCCGCGCGGCGTGGGACTATGGTGGTGCGAAGTATGCGTTCGGCCCCGAGGGCACTGAGCCGAAGTTTCCGGAGACATTTGATCATGTCGCAGTCATTCCGTCGGGACGCAATCAGGAGCTGACGGTCGAGCTGGGTGACACCATTCCTGACGAAGGAATCATGCGAGTTCGCGTGCGGGCGTCGAAGGAAGCCGCTGAAGAGAACCGCGTACCAAGTTTACAGCTTGAGTTTGGATTCCAGGCCAGCAACGAAGGCCGTGCTGAGATTCGCGTGAGCACTGCGGATACTCCGATTACCGCCACGGCGGATGCTCCGGCGATTTACGAATGGGATGTTCCGTTGGGAGAAATTTATCCTCGCAATGCATTTCGTCGCGAGTCAAAGATGGGGGATCTGCCGAGCCCTTCGGAGTACATCCGTTTCATTAACAGTTCTGTCCCGCAGGGCGGACATGGGGCGATTCAGATCGATTACGTTCAGGTGCTCGCTCCGTTTTATGACGAATGGCCCTCGAGAACTCACAAGCAGATCTTCTTCGACAGTGAACATCGGGCCGATGAAGCGATCTATGCCAAAGAAGTGCTGACTCAGTTTATGACACGGGCCTGGCGACGTGATCTGAGCGACGAGGAAATCCAGCAGAAACTGAAGCTGTTTCACGCGATCCGCGGTCAGTGCGACAGCTTTGAAGAGGCGATGCTGGAAGTTCTGGCGGCCGTGTTGTCGTCTCCGAAGTTCCTGTATGTTGTTCACGAAGATGGTGAGGCCGGCAAAGAGTCAGCAGGGGGATCCTCCGGGGCTGCTCGTCTTTCATCGGAGGAACTTGCATCCCGGTTGTCGTTGTTTCTGTGGTGCAGCATTCCGGACGAAACCTTGCGGAAGCGTGCCTCCAGTGGAGAACTGACGGATGCAGGCATTCTGCGTCAGGAAGTTGATCGTATGCTGCAGGATCCGCGAGCGG
Source organism: Planctomycetaceae bacterium (assembly GCA_044235005.1). Taxonomy (GTDB): domain Bacteria; phylum Planctomycetota; class Planctomycetia; order Planctomycetales; family Planctomycetaceae; genus SXXK01. The sequence goes on from JBIIIF010000078.1 coordinate 23,535, forward strand.
AACGGTTTGCGGATCAGTTCGTCCATCAATGGCTCGACATGCAGTTGCTGGATTTCCTGACGCTGAAGAACGCCGAACCGGAACTCAAGGAATCCATGCAGAAAGAGCCGGTCGCGTTCTTTCATGAAATGCTGCGACACGATGAAAGTGTGCTGAACTTTATTCATGCCGACTACATGATGGCCGATGAACGGCTGGCGGTGCATTGCGGGTTGTCGGATGTGCGAGGCAACAGTTTCCGACGTGCTGCACTGAATGGAACTCAACATCGTGGCGGCTTGCTGACTCAGTCCGGACTCATGGCCATGAATTCCAATGGCAGCGATTCGCATCCGTTGAAGCGTGGTGTCTGGCTGTTGAAGTCTGTACTCAACGATCCGCCTCCACCGCCACCGGCTGCAGTACCGATCATCGACCTTGCGGATCCCGAGATCATGAAGATGACCCTGAAACAGCGAATCGAGAATCATCGTAACCAGGCCGCGTGTTTTTCCTGTCACGCCAAAATCGATCCATGGGGAATTGCTTTCGAAAACTATGACGCACTGGGACGCTGGCGTGACAAAGTGAACGGAGTGCCTGTTGATGCCTCCAGCTTATTGTTCAATCAGCAGGAGTTAAAAGGAGCTGACGGCCTGAAGAGATTCCTTCTGCAGAACCGACAGGATCAGTTTGTTCGAGCGATGGTGCATAAGCTTGCGACTTTCGCACTCGGGCGCCCGCTGACCTTCAGCGATCATGCAGACATCGACGGAATCGCAGCAGATGTCCGTCAGCAGGGAGACGGACTGGCGACAATGATTAGCTGTATTGTGGCCAGTGAATTGTTTCAAACGAAGTAGTTTCTGAACGCAATCGATTCGCAGCAGAACAGTGAAATTTATGTGCCAGGGTACTGGTAAAGATTTCAGAGAAACCCTGTTTCGCACGAAACAGCAGTGGAGGGCGATTCAGAATAAACCTCACCTGTGGATGCGAGTTACGTAAGGAAACAAATTCGCGACTATGTCTGAGAACAGAACGCGGACAACGTGTTGTCACATCTGTACGGGTGTCTCTTTTCAGGTTTTGACGACGACGGATTTACAGATTTTGAGGATGCCTACGTGGCTCGGACGGGAAATTAGGGGCAAAAGATGTTGTAAGAGGAGGAAAACCCGCAGACGATCTTCAAAGCGTCGGCCTGGACCGGTTGGAGAACCGCCGCCTGTTGCCGATCCAGCCATCTCAATTCCACTCTGAGTCTCGCTATGTCAATTCCTGATTTGTACGCCGCGTATCCGGGACTGCACGCTCGATGTGAAACGGGGCAGACAGTATCGGGGGGAGAAACGGCCTTTGCTTATCCTGCAGCTTGTGCCTATCCTCAGCCGATGCTGTCTTGTGGACAAGTAGGCCGGAAACAGCCAATTCGTGTGGTCCACGTCGGACCATCGTTTGTTTGTGCCGGAGTTGAATCCTGGCTCCGCGCCATAAGTTCTCATTGTGACCCAGGCATTCTGCGGTTTGTTCGAAATGTCGTGACCGAAGAGTACGCGGTCGATCATGAGTTGCTCCACAAGACGGGCATTCCCTTTTCGTTCGGGCGTGACCATGCAGTTCAGCAGGCTGTGCTCGAAGCAGACGTCGTACTTGTCTGGGGCAATGTGGATCCCAGGTATCTGCGACCGGAGGGTTCCGGGGCCAGGGTTGTTTTCGTCGCACATGGTGTTGGTGAGTGGACACGTTCAGCTCTGGCGATGGCTGCGCCTGTGGTTGATCATGTGGTTGCGGTCAGCACGATTGTTCGAGAGGAGGTTTGTGGTGGTTTTCCCACGACTGTCATCCTGAACGGAGTTGATCAGCGTCATATTGCATGCCGGGAGAGTCGTGAGGAAATGCGACGTCGCCTTGGCTTTACGCAGGAAGACTTCGTTGTTGGGTTTTCCGGACGCTTCTCTCC
>JBIIIF010000313.1:0-7677 GCA_044235005.1 Planctomycetaceae bacterium
CGCTGATGATGAGAAGCCTTCGAAGCCTGCGGTGACACCGGCTGAAATCGCTGCTCGATTAATCGACGACGAAGTTCCGGCGCCGGAACGTGAGAAGTTAATCGCTGCGAATTTAGAAAAGGCGGCAGAGATTATCACGCTGATGGCTGTGGGCCTTCCGGAAGAACCCGGCAGCAAGGAGGAGTATCGACGAATTCCCTGGATCTGGCGAGTTGCCGTCGCGGTTGGAAAAGCAGCGGACGTGGAGAACATTGAAGATGTGCTGCGGGCTGGTTTGCCTGCTTCAGAGAAGCGTTTGGAACACTGGCAATCAGTGGTGATTGGTGGAGGACTCATCAATGGCCTGACGCTTGCGGAACACTGGCCTGATGAGGTCCTTGCGAAGATCCTTGAAGGTGACCAGCCTCTGCAGGCGGCATTGGATCACGCTCTGCTGGAATCGTCAAAGATGGCCGACGATGAATCTGTCCCGACGGGAACACGCTACGACGCGCTGCGAATGGTCGCTCTTCTCGATTGGTCCATGGCAAAGCCGCAGCTTGCAAAGTATCTGCAGAAGGGTGTCCACGACGAACTCCAAATGGGTGCTGTCAGCGGGCTGGCGGACGTACGTGAAGTGGCCGCCGCTGAGATGCTGATCGGTGCTTATGGCTACTTGTCGGAACACAACCGCAAGCTGGCTCTGGAGGGAATGCTGCGAGATGATGCGAAGATACTCGTGACTCTGAAAGCTATTGAGGATTCCGTGCTGACTGCCGAACTGAAAAAGAATGAGATGGTGCTGAAGCTGCGAGAACATCCCAATGCAGAGATTCAGAAACGGGCGGAGATGGTTATCGAACAATAGACGGACTTCCGCACTCGGTGCAAGGCCATCCGCCACCGGGGTAAACCCGGTGGCGGATGGCGGTCGTGGATGGCGCGATCAATGACGATCGATTATGGTTTTACGGCTGACGGCGCTTGTTGCTCAACCTTCAACTGGCTGTCTCGCTGCACCTTTCGCGATAACACGGCGGCTGGAGCGGCATTGGATGTGATGCCTTCCAGTCGCTTCAGTTGTGAGCGGTTTTCTTCGGCGAAGATCTCCAGAGCGTCGTTCTTGAGTTCTTGTCCATTCTCACTCAGGTAAAACGCATTCTCCTGAAGTGTTCTGCGACAGGCTTCAATATCGCCCTGATCCAGGAACTGTGTCGCCAGCTTGTTGCGTTCATTGGCCAGCAGTGCGATCACGTCGGCCATGACCGCGTTATCTCGACTGGCTTTCACTTTTGCATCGTCAGAGCTGAATGTTACGGCAACGCTTCCTTCCAGCGTTTCCGATTTGTGACTGCACATGTTCGCATAAGTCACGGCAACCCGCGCCAGCGAAACGGCTTTGGCACCGTCATTCCCATCGGCCGCTTCAACAGCCATGGAAGCAGGAATCTCCACTTCGATCACGACGTGTTTCTGCTGATCGCTATAAACCTGTGCCAGGCGAGTGACCACGCTTTGGCCGTTGATATCGGCCGCATTGCCGAGAACTCGAACCGGTCGAATGCCCTCCGGGATTTCAATCTTCAGATCAATCTCCTGAGCGACTACGGACAGGGCTTCGTCGAATTCGCGGCGAAAGATGCTGGCGAGCTCAGAGGCGTTTTCGATGAAATGATGATTTCCGCCGCTTCTGCCCGCAAGATTCACCATCAGGTCTTCGTTGTATCCGGAGCCAAGGCCCAAAGTTGAGACGCTGATGTTCTCCTTCTTCAGCGATGTTCCCAATTCACCAAGTTCCCCCGGGGACGAGGGACCAACATTGGCGAGACCGTCAGACAGCAGAATAATGCGATTTACGTGTTTGTCATCAAGGAATTTGCGAACCTCAGCAGCCCCTTTGCTGACGCCTCCAAAGAGTGCCGTGTTTCCATTGGCCTGAATACCGCGAATGACTCCGACGACCTGTTCTTTGTCGGTGAGTTTCGTGGCAGGCACCAGCACGCTGACGTCGGTGTCATAAGCGATGATGGAAACGATGTCGGTGGGCTTCAGCAGATCGAGAGCATTAATGGCGGCTTCACGAGCCTTCTCGATCTTCTCCCCCTGCATGGAACCGGATCGGTCCAGTACGATCGCCACATTGATCGGCGCACGTTCGCCTTCCGGCTTCAAATGAAATCCCGTCAGGCCAACTCGCATCCACGCCGTTTGTTTCTCACCGGCCTTCAGCACGGAGTACGCCGAACGAGCATTGAGCGTGAGTTTTAAGCCGTCGTCGTTTGCAGCGATCTTTTCAGACGCGTCGCCCACCTGAACATTCGGCAGGAGACAAAGTGTCGCCAGAATTAAACGTGAGACTCTGTTCCATGGCATGAACTTGAGCATACTGACTCTCCCTGTAGGTCCTGAATACGAAGGTCTCGAATACTGGAATCGTGGTCGCACGCGACCTGTGAGTATTGGACGCGATTCGCGGGAAACAGTGGTGAGCGGCCTGTCACAAGTTTGTCAGAAATCTGTGAACGATGATGGACCAGGAGGAGTCGTAGCCTTTTCGTCTCCGCAGCACGGCTCTGCCCGAGCATGATCTTTATCACTGAAAATTCTGATCAAGGCAAACCGTTCAGCTTTCGGATCACCCATTCGGTCATCATCAGTGAGAACAGCACGATCAACACCCACCAGTGGTCCCACAACGTGCGTTCCTGCACCTCTTCGGACGTATGATCGTCAGGTTGCAGTGAGCTGAGCAGGAGATCCGTGTTCCATGGCTCGATCAGTTGTCCGCCGGTCATGCCTGCCAATTGTCGAAGAAACGCACGATTACAACTGACATTCGCCAGCTCTGTGGATTGTTCTTTGCGAACAAGCAACTCAGTGCGAATGGATTGATTCAGATTCAGAGCACCACCGGTCACCTGCAGTTCGATCTGCCAGAGCCCCGGAGCCAGCCTCGGAACGCGACCACAAAAACGCTCGGGAGCATCCAGAGATGTTTCAAGGGTTGCCGTGACCTGTGTCGCTGGGGAGGCATTCTTATTTGTCGTGGCTATGTCGCCGGGATTTGTCCCGACAGCAACTGGCTTGGCGACAATTCTAATCGCCGCCCCTTGCAGTTCGCTCAGGCGTTCCGGATTCCAGCGGACTACCGCATCGACCTGTTCGGACTCACCAATGACCGTATCCGACAGAGTCAACCGCACGTCATCATTTCCGGCTGCCGCCTTGTTTCTCGCGGCCCAGCGGATGAGCTGTCCCCAGAAACGATAGTGGCGTGCATCACCGGACCGCATTCGCCACCGCCAGGTGCTGTCGATTCCCATCCAGACCACTTGTCCGAAACCGTAATCGTGATGCAGAATTGTGGGCACTGAAGCGCCGGAATCTCCCGGAATCTGCGAGCTGGCCCACAGCGTTGCACTGGCTTTCGGGACTCCGCCATAAATCCATTGATGACCGGGCAAATCCTTCAGTGTCGGGTCTCGCAACGTCATGCTGTCAGACAACTGAAACATTGGCAGATGGAAGGCATCAGGACTCAGTTTCAGATGGTATGACGTTGCCGGAGAATCCAGGGCTGACTTCTGAAACTGCTCGGCCACTCGCGGAGTGAACTCCTTCACCGGCAGCAAACTCGTCAAAACGTCTGACTGAAATCCATGCGGCATGGACTGTCGACCGGGAATAATCACAACCGACAGACCATCGTGAGAGACAGCCTTCTCGATCAGTTCCCACAGACCGGGTTCGACGTCTTTCGCCAGAACATCGCCGATGATGAGCAAGTCTGTTTTCGCCAATTCCTGCGCAAACGCTTCGACCGGCGGCAGCTTGCTCGCAATGTACGAATCATCCAGCAGGTTCAGAAAGGGCTGTCGAAAAAGCACGATGCTGGAATCGACCTGCTTATCGCGTTCAAGAAGATTCTTAAGATATCGAAATTCCCAGCGAGGATCGCCATCGAGGAGCATGACTCGCGCCTTGTTATCGACAACATGCAGAGTGAGATTGCGAGCATTATTGTCGTCACGCAGTTCACCGCTCTTTGCATCCGCGACAATACGATAGTCAAATCGACCCGTCTCCGCGGAAGGCACTGTAAATGTTGCGAGGACTGAATCTGCAGCGGGAGTCAGTTTCTTTTCTTCCAGAGTTTTCCCGTCACGTTCCAGACGTACGGTGAGTTCCTGGCCTTCAAATCCGAAGGCCGCCAGAGTGGCCTGAATCTGAGCTTTGTCATTCAGAAAGATCGCTTCAGGGGCATCGACGGTGACAACAGACAGATCACGCGGGGGCACTTTTGATCCGATTGGTATTGTGTAAACCGGAACACTGAGACTGCTCAGTAGCTGCGTCGTACTGCTGAGATCTCCCGGGACCGATTGACGACCGTCCGTCAGCAAAACAATCGCGCGAACCTGCCCGGCCCCATCTTCAGACGTCACCGATTGCAGCACATTCAGGATATCGGTGTTCTCAGGCTGAATCTCGAGCCGCTCGGACTGCAGCAGGTCAGCGAGTTCCTCTGAATCTGCTGTCGTCTGACCATTCGCGAACAGCCTGATATCAACCCCTATTGAACGCTCTATCCTCTCCAGCAACATTCGTGGTTGCGACTGCAGCAGCCGACGGACAAATTCAGTGCGTGGCATCTGAGCCAATTCGGCCAGCGATGAATCGACCTGTCGCCTGCGAGCCTCGGTGGCGGATTGTTCAGCGGTTGTTTGTGGAGGCAGTGCGTTTCCAAGCCAGTTCGGTTCGTCACCAGCTTCGGCCGCAGCGACCCACTCGTGAATAAAATTGTCGGTCTCCTGATTCCCCAGCATTCCCAGCGCCTGAGCACAACGCAGTTTTTCGCCGAGAGGTGCATTGGCATCGTGAATTCTCATGCTGTCGGAAGCATCGACAGCCACGATAACGCGGCCACGTTGCGTCACATCAAGCTGCGTCGTCAAAACTGGCTGCAACAGCAGTGCCAGCATAAATCCAAGAACCAGAATTCGCAGACTCAACAGGACCCAGCCGACCGATCGGGCCACGACGCGACGCTCCAGTCGCATCAACCAGACACTGATCACCAACACAGCCATCACACTGAGCACTGCAATGAGCACCCGGATTGGCGACTCAGCACCGGAAAAAATCAGCCGCCAGTTCATGGATGATGCTTGCAACCTGAAGAAAAAAAAGAGATGTCACGTTCGAAGACGACTCTTCATGAGAAAACATGACGAAGCTTTGCACCAGCGACTTTCTGGTCCATCGACGAATTCGTTCTCAAACGCGCGGCAGACTGTAACAGTTCCCTGCCTCATCGTCTCGCGAATCACGGGGCTGGTTATGCCAGACGGCCGCCGCCAGTAATTCCGGCCGGGCTACACGTCGGCGTCGTCGTGTCCCGTTTTCGTCTTGATGATCATGGAGGCATCCATGACGATCCGTGCCTTCCCGGCGTCTGCGGCCATCATTTATCCGGGAAAAAGTTTTGCGCTGCTGAGTACCACCTGGTCCTTTGACGCGTTCAGGCTGAACGTGGCCAGTCATGAAGCCGTGTATTCCGACCGTAGAGGAGATTCTGGTGAACGGAACAAGGCGAAAATGCACGACCATTCGAATGATGGACGACGGTTGGCGAGGTCCTCGATAGAGTACTCTGTTTTCTGTGTGGCGGCGAAGTCAACGACACTGAGCTTTACAGCCAGACGCGTGACCGATGAGTATCGATGCGACTTGAAGGCAAGTTGTGTTCATCCAGCCACCGGTGAATTGGCATGGCCCTGAATGCTGTAAGCAACGGAAGGCTCAAAAGGAGTTCGACGGTTGCGCTCCAATTAAAACTCAATACCAAAACAAGATCCGATTCGATTCAATCGCACATTCACGCCGTGAGTAAATGGTCACCCCAGCTTGATGCAGATCCTGTCGGACGGCACGCTCTTCGCTCCACCCTTTTACCTTCGACGAGTGGATTCACTTATCGTTCGAAGTCAATAATGCAACCGCACCAGTTGTTTTTTTCCCAAAAAAAAAATTGCTAAATACGCGTTAAATCGTTCAGACAGGACCACCGAGTTGCTTGACCGGATCTTTGACGTTGTTAACGTCAGTCGATGGTGGTGCGTTCACCCCGCAAAAGCGGAGTTAAAGACCGTCAGGTGTTTTAGGACCGTCCGCATTTGGCGGTCCGCTATTCAGCATTCAGATGCAGTCGAAAGGGCTTTTATGATTCGATCATTTGGGTTTTCACAGTTGCGATCATTAATGGTGTCCGCTCGGAATTCCGGCGGTATTGGTGACGTCGCCCGAAGACGCCGTCGAACAAGAAGATCTGAAAGAGGAGCGATGCTGAGTTCCGAGCAGTTGGAGCCAAAAGTCCTGCTGACTGTCTTTGCAGACAGCTTTGAGCCAAATGACTCGATCGCAGCAGCTCATGACCTTTCTACAGTTGCTGGTCGTCTGGATTTGAGCAATGTGTCGATTCACACTTCGTCAGATCGTGACTTTTTCCAATTCGTGACTACGGGCACCGGTACTGCCGATCATTACGTGGACGTACAATTCACCCATACCTCCGGTGATATCGATGCAAGGCTTCTGAATTCCTCAGGCGGAACGGTGGCTTCCTCCTTCGGAGTTACAGATACTGAGCGTTTCAGTTTCCAGGGGCTAGCCGCCGGCACCTACTATTTGGAGGTCTTCGGATTTGCCGGGGCCATCAACAACTACACTGTCGCGTTTAACACTCCGGCTGTACAGACGGCCGACTTTCTTGAAACTAACGACACTCAGGGAACTGCGACAAATCTGGGGACGATTTCCGGAACTTATTCCCTGCCAGACCTGACCATTCATACGAACGCGGACCGTGACTTTTTCCGATTTACGACAACCGGCATCGGCACCAGCGACCATTACGTCGGTCTGAATTTCACTCATTCCTTCGGCGACATCGATACTCGCCTTCTCAATTCAGCGGGTTCTGTCGTTGCCAGTTCGGGTGGCGTGGGCAACAGCGAACGATTGAATCTGCAGGGACTTGCGGCTGGGACATACTTCGTTGAAGTTTATGGATTCGGCGGCGCCCGGAACCTGTACAACCTCAGTTTCAACACTCCGGCGGCAGAGGCGACTGATCGCTACGAGGCGAATAACACCCGCGAGACCGCGACGAATTTTGGAACTGTTTCCGGACTTTTGAATGTCGCAGATTTGTCGATTCATTCGACGACCGATCGCGACTTTTTCCAATTCGTCACAACTGGCCCCGGCACAGGAGACAACTACGTTGACGTGCTGTTCTCCCATGCGAGTGGCGACGTGGATGCTCGCCTGCTGAATTCGGCAGGTTCTGTTGTCACCAGTTCGGCTGGCGTGAGCAATAACGAGCGTTTCAGCCTGCAGGGTCTGGCGGCTGGAACTTACTACGTCGAGGTGTACGGCTACGCTGGTGCTCGAAACAATTACAGCCTCAGCCTAAACACCCCGGTTCTAGAAACAACTGATCGTTACGAAGCGAATAATTCGGTAGCGACGGCCACAGATCTCCGCACTGTTTCCGGTCAACTGGATATTCCGTACTTGTCGATTCATTCGACGACCGACCGCGACTTCTTCAAGTTTGTCACGACGGGTGTTGGCACAGTCGACAACTATGTTGACGTGCTGTTCTCTCATGCAGGTGGCGATATTGATGCTCGC
>JBIIIF010000314.1:0-7639 GCA_044235005.1 Planctomycetaceae bacterium
GACGACCTCAAAACTGAACTAATGACCACTAAGATCATTTGCCCGATTTCGATTGCACCGAATTTACACCTTTTTCCGTCAACTTCGAGAACTTCTTTCCGCATTTCGCCAGATTCCGGATCGCCGTTGTCCAGAACCTAATCAGTCTGAGCAGTCGAAATGAACACCCCATTTCACCTAAACTCACTTGTGGTGAGGTTTTCGGCAAAAGTTCTCTCGGTCGAATGGTTGGGGCTTAAGTGGTGTATTCAGAGTTCAGCCGAACATACTCCTGAGTCAGGTCTGAAGTCCAGAATCGGACTGACTCTTTGCCTGAACATGGTCCGCCAGAGACTGAGTACTCCAACGCGACGTCTCGGGTCGTCTTCAAACTGGCCGACAACGAACTGGCATCAAACGGGACTGGAGTGCCTGCCCGATAAACCTGAATACCGTTGATTTTGAGTGAAACGAAGGCCGGATCAAACTCGACGTTTGCATAACCAGCGGCCGATACGATCCGGCCCCAGTTTGGATCGCCACCAGCGATCGCGGTTTTCACCAACGCACTTTCCGCGATTTCCTTGGCGATTCTGTAAGCCTGGTCGCGGGTTTCGAGACCATGGACATCGACCGTGACGAAGTGATCGGCCCCTTCGGCGTCTCGAATAATGCTGGTCGCCAAGTGTTGGCAAACCTGCTGGACGGCGGCCTGCACCTGCAAGAAGTCCTCAGGGGACAACTCACAGGGCTTAGCTCCGTTTGCCAGCAGCAGCACGGTGTCGCTAGTGCTCATGTGTCCATCAACGCTAATGCAATTAAATGTGCGGTCCACACCAAACCGAAGTGCCAGATCACATTGCTCCGGGGTCAATGCAGCATCCGTCAGGATGACTCCCAGCATTGTCGCCATGTTAGGTGCGATCATCGCGGCCCCTTTACAGGCACCAGAGACTCTCACAGTGCGACCGGCGACCTTGACGTCGACCGATGTTAGCTTCGGAAACGTGTCTGTGGTCATCATTGAGGTCGCCGCATCGCGCAGGTGCTGATCGGATGCTCCTAATGCCTCAATTCCCTTCGGGATGCCCTTCATAATGGTCGGCATAGGAAGCGGAACACCAATGACACCGGTTGAACAAACGAAAACGGCTTCCTCCTGACAGCCAAGTTGCTTCGCTACTGCTGCGGTCATAGCTCGTGCGTCGGCAATTCCTGGCTCACCGGTCGCTGCATTGGAGTTTCCTGAGTTGATGATGACAGCACGAGCCATCGATGACGGAGCTCGCTCTTTCGAAACAATCACTGGCGCTCCGCAAACGCGGTTTGTCGTGAAAACTCCAGCCGATGCAGCCGGGCGATCCGAGACAAACAAGGCAAGATCCGGCTTTCCGCTGGCCTTAATTCCGCAAGTTGTGCCCGATGCTGTAAAACCGAGTGGAAGGCTTGGCTGAGAACTCATTGACACAAAACCCCTTTGAATTCTGAGGGAATTGACGAAGCCGGGAGAAAACCCGGCACTACGAGCTTCTGGGGAGCGACCAGAAGCATTCAGGCAACAAACCCGCGAACGAGCGGGATCGTGGCGTCAGGATTCTCTGTATGCAAGCGAGCCGCGTGGTGTTGAAACACACTCTCGCCAGCAAGGGCCATTGGCGATGGGCAAAAAGCCCTTCGAGGCCTAAAACCATCTCCCCGACCACGACCGGGGATTAGATGCCCGAGATTCGTCCATATCCGGAAAATCGTCAGTCGCTTTTCAAAACGTAAACAGGCCGTCATCATACTGCGGCTCGCCGGATATTGACCTGTCTGGCTCAGGAGTTTGCGGCTCAAAGTCGATCACCCACCAACGATTTCGGGGACGCCTTTCATTCGCAATCGTCACAAGCCCTGCATCTGAAAAAGATGCCGCGATTGCAAGGATGTTGTCGACGGGGGTTGTTCAGATTTCGCCCACACATTCCAACTCATTCCAGAACCTGGTCTTCGAACAATGGCAAACGTCGAATTACTTGCCTTCGCCACTCTGACCGCTGACCATGGGATTCTTCGACTGGCCCGACTTTCTTTTCAAGAGCTTTGAACTAGTCCCTCCGACATTCTGATTGCGACCTTCCCTCCACTTACTCATTCGCAGAGGAAAAAAGCGATGTCTCATTCTTCCCCAAAACTTCATAACGCAATGTGGCCAGGTCTCGTTGGTAAGGGCGACGGAGAAGGTCAGGAACCGCCAATCAGTCTGGAAAAGATGCTGCAGCTCACCGCTGCCGCCAACGTCAACGGACAGAAGTTTGACGGCATTGATTACTTTCTGTTTTTCCCGCACACGAACCCTGAAGCCAGCGATGCAGAGCTGAACAAGATTGCTGACCAGATCGCCAGCTATGGTTTCTCAGTGGGATCACTTGTGGCCCCGGTCTGGCCGGGGACAGTTGGTGATTCTGCGATGGGCGATGATGCAGCCCGTGAAAAATTCATCAGTGCTGTGAAGATGGCCTGTCGCATCGCTAACATTTTCGAAAAGCATGGCGTTCGAAAGTACGGCGTGATCCGTATCGACTCTGCTGAGTTTGGTGTTGGAAAATGGCGAGAGAACCCCAAAACCAACACATCAAAGATCGCTGGTACGTTTCGTGAAGCTGCAAAGATCGCAGCGGATCATGGCCAACGACTGGCTGCAGAAGGCGAGATCTGCTGGGCGGGCATGCATAGCTGGAAGGACATGCTGAATCTTCTCGAAGAAGTCGGCATGCCGGAATCATTGGGCTTCCAGGCGGACCTGGCTCATACGTATCTGTACTTGCTCGGCTATAACGCTCCTGAGAGCCAACTGGTCAAGGAAGGGCATACAGACGAGGAATTCTATTCAGCCTACAAGACGATGACCGACAAGCTTCGTCCGTGGACAATCGACTTCCATGTCGCGCAGAACGACGGCCATGTCCATGGCGCGGGATCACATGACAAGACCGGCAAGCACTGTCCGGCTGACGATCCAAACGGAAAGCTTGATATCGTCAAGTGCGCGGGTTACTGGTTGCAGGGAGCTTCAGAACGAGGCATCAAGCACATTTGCTGGGATGGCTGTATGTTCCCGAACGCGACCCTCGAAAACTCAAAGACCTGGAACACGATTCTGGACACGATGATCAAGGTTCGCGACGCTCACGGATGGGCGTGACGCTCGACTGACTGAATTACGATGACCAATGGTGACGCATTGGTCATTTTTGTTGGCCAATTTGTCTCAAACACTTTTCCTTTCCTGCTGCAGGATTCCTCACCATGTCCCTCAAACCCCTGAATATCGGTCTCGTCGGTTACGGCTTCATGGGCCGCACCCATTCCAACGGCTACAAACGCGTCAACGATTTCTTTCCTGAGTTGAAGCACCGCCCCGTTCTTAAGGCGATCTGTGGACGCAGTGAAGAACAGGTAAAAGCGTTCGCAAATCAGTGGCAGTATGAGTCAACCGAGACTGACTGGCGCAAGCTGATTGAACGTAAAGACATTGATGCAATCGATATCTGTACGCCAAACAACTCCCACGCGGAAATCGCAATTGCGGCCGCTGAAGCCGGGAAAATGGTTCTTTGCGAAAAACCGCTGGCTATGAATCCGGCTGAAGGTCAGAAGATGGTTGATGCCATCGAAAAGGCCGGCGTCGCAAATACGGTTTGGTATAACTACCGTCGTGTGCCGGCGGTTTCTCTGGCTAAGCAACTGATTGATGAAGGTCGTCTCGGGAGGATCTTCCACTATCGAGCGAATTTCCTGCAGGACTGGACGATTAACGCAGATCTGCCTCAGGGCGGAGCCGGACTGTGGCGTCTGGACTCGGCCGCGGCAGGTTCTGGCGTGACGGGCGACCTGCTTGCTCACTGTATCGATACAGCGATTTGGCTGAACGGTTCAATCAACAGCGTGACCGCGATGACAGAAACTTTCGTCAAAGAACGCAAGCACAACCTGACCGGCAAAGTGGAGAAGGTCGGGATTGATGATGCCTGTGCGTTTCTTTGCCGATTTGGCAATGGATCGCTGGGCCTGTTCGAGTCAACCCGATATGCCCGAGGTCACAAGGCGCTTTACACGCTGGAAATCAACGGCGAGAAAGCGTCGATCAAGTGGGACCTGCATGACCTGCACCGCCTGGAATACTTTGACTACTCTGATAATTCCCTCGTTCGTGGTTGGCACCAGGTACACTGCACTGACGGCGATATGCCATACATGGGGAAATGGTGGGTTCCGGGACTGCAGATCGGATACGAACACACCTTTGTTCATCAGGTCGCGGATTTCATCGCCAGCGTCGAGTCCGGAAAACCTTGTAAACCCACTTTCCGTGACGCGCTTGAAACCCAGAAGGTCTGCGAAGCCGTCCTGGACAGCGCGAAATGCGGACAGTGGAAAGAAATTGCGTAGCCTGACTCAGATTTGAGGGCTATACTGGCCGAACAGAAAAAGACGGCGGTTGGAGGCATACCTTCAGCCGCCGTTCTGTTTCCTGACCGCTGAAGATTCCGATCTCCCTGTTGAATAAACTCCAGAGAGTCCGTGTCTTCCAGCGTGTTTTTGCGCTTTTTGAAAACATCGACAGACTTCTCGAAGTCGTCGCAGATTGGATTCGCCTGAGGTCCCGCTATGGAACGACAACCCATTTCCCGTGAAGGCTACGACAAAATCCGCGAAGAAATTCGTGTGATGGAAGAAGTGGACATGCCAGCAGTCACGGAACGCATTAAAACCGCTCGTGAGGAAGGCGACCTGAAAGAAAATGCCGAGTACCACGCTGCTCGTGAGACTCAGGGTTATATGCAGGCCAAGATTAACCAGCTTAAGTCAAAACTGTCGAGCTGTTATATCGCCGAGAAAAGTGACAAGCCAAAGGACTCAGTAGTCTTCGGCGCCGTCGTAAAGGTCAAAGATCTTTCAGACGGTTCTGAAGAGGCTTATGAACTTGTCGGCCCCGGCGAAGAAGACTACGACGGCGACATCATGAAGATTTTGACAACCAGCCCGATCGCAACCGCGATGCTCGGGAAAAAAATTGGTGACAAAGTCGAAGTCGACATCCCACGAGGCAAATTGCGGATGGAAATCATCGGGATTGAATAGTTCTGTTACAGCAGAACCTTCCTCGCTTCGAGTGTCAACGGTACCTGAAATCGTCGGGTGCCTCTGACCACATCGAGGGTGATCGTATCGCCGGCTTTGTGAGTTCCCAGCAAAGCTTTTAGTTGATCAAAAGTGGATGTTGGCTGTCCATCAATCGCAGTAATCTGATCTCCCAGGATGACCGTGTTCCCCTGACGTCGACATCCCTGCAAACCAGAGAGAGCGGCGGGCGTATCGGGATAAACAAACAGAACAACCAAACCGCCGGCCAGAAGGTTTTCCGGGATCCCATTCTCACGGGCAGTTTCTGTATCAAGAATCGCAACACCCATTGATGGAGCCGGCGGACTCGCAGCTTCATTGAAGACCAGGCCAACAGCCTGATACACATCATTGACGGCAACAGCAAAGCCTAACCCGGCTGATGCACCGCTTGTGCTCACAATTGCGGAGTTGACTCCGATCAAGCGACCGGCACTGTCCAGAAGAGGTCCACCGGAATTGCCCGGGTTGATGGCCGCGTCCGTCTGAATCATTCCTGCGAGAATGTTTTCGTCATCGGTACCGACTGTTCGATTCAGCCCTCCGATGACGCCAGTGGATAGGGTCCGATCAAACCCAAACGGATTTCCGATCGCGAGCACCTTCTGACCGACCTTAAGATCATCCGATGATCCGATTGTGATGGGGATCAGTTGAGAAGGCTCAGCATCGATTCTCAGGACCGCAATGTCGTGCTTTGAAACGGCCCCTACGAATTCCGCGTCGAAGATTCTGTTGTCGGCGAGCTGAACTTCAAGCTGAGAGCCGCGTCTCTGCAATGAGTCCTTGACCACATGCAGATTCGTGATGATATGGCCCTTTTCATCCCAGACAAATCCAGTCCCGGATGCAAACTCCTGCGAGGCCACGCTACCGTCGAACGTTTGCTGATATCCTTTTGTGCGAATGTAAACGACGGATGGTGCGACCTTTTCAAAGACTTCAATCGTCGCTTTTTCGTCTTCACCCAATGCACCGCGGGGAGTCACAACTCGCTCGGCATCGGCATAGTTGGGGCGATTCGAAATCGAATCAAAGACGGACTTCACCAACAGCACAGCGACAAGAGCGGTCAGGACAATCACCAGCCAGCCGTTTGCAGCCGCGGTGGTTTCTCTCCGATTGGGACTATCCTGCGTCTCTTTGTCCATAACATTTTTCCAGCCGCGGCTTCAATTGAAGCAATGGTCTTGAATGTGTATTCCGCAAAACCCAACCTCGTTTCGGCGTTTTGATCTAAAGGGTTTTCACAACCCGAAACGTCAGTGAGGAACAAAGATCGCCGCGTCTACAAAGACCATCCCTCGCTGACGCTGCAGGTTAGGATTAAATCAACATACTGCTTTACTACCTGGCGATGAATGTTGGGCTTTACCTATGCAAAACGGGGAAGAGATGAGATCATCTCTTCCCCGTGATCGAAACCTAGTCGAGATTGCCTTCCAGCTTTTCGCGAATATCCTGCAAAGCATCGTTAAGACGTTCTCTCACGGATTCCGGTTGCTTGTCCAATGCCTTCAGCAACTTCGGCGTCAATGCCTTGTTGAGTTTATCGAGCATCGCGGAAGCTCGCTTCCAGAACTGTTCCGGAGTCAATTCCGTACGCTCTCCGCCAGGAGCTTCTTCTCGGATCTGCGGTGCCGGAGAAGCTGCGTCGGCTCGAAACGGCGCGTAGTTTTCGCCGGCGTCTCGGGCTACGGTATCCATCGTTGCGACCGCAGTTCGCTCACCGGATCCAAAGCCAGCTCGATCCCCCATCCCGCTCGGTGTGAACTGTGAAGGATCAACAACGCGGGATAAGGGCACCGCAGATGTGTCGATTCCCAGCGGCGCCGCCCATTCGGAATATCCTTCGGAGGATTCCGCAAACAGATCTTCGCCCCGCTGAGCACGTCGCCAGGCCCGCATTTCAGCGACTGTTGCATCAGATTCCTGAGCCCAGCTCAAACAATCTTCAGCGTCATCCCAGTTCAACGCAACGTAGAAAAATGACCATTTGAGACTGCCATATTTCTTATGGTTCTCTCCAAAGGCTTCCCAAACGCGACGTCTCTGAAAGATCTGGTCACCACTGAGGCCAACCATCTGGCCAAAGTCACCGTCGGTACGGTTCTTCGCATAACGCTGTGTCCATTTGGAAGCACATTCGCCCACCACCCAGTTACACTGGCTGACGGCATCACGAGCCTTTGAAATCAGTTGTTCTTCAGATTCTGCCACGATGGTTTCGTCCTTCCAGGCGTAGGGAACGGCCCTGAGCGGTAAGAAAATCAGGTGTCGGAGCCGGCAATTTTGATGCAACAATCCGCGAACGCAGGCACTCTTGAAAAAGGCCCGCCGGAATCGCGACCTGCCATCCTACGCACGAAAATCTGCGCCTTCTACTCCAGGATCGACGAACCCTCAGGAATCCCGGATGTCCTTATTCTGCCCTGTTTGACTCTTCGCAAACGGCACAAACTTCTTGATTCGATATTCTCGAGTTGCGATGAAA
>JBIIIF010000002.1:0-77897 GCA_044235005.1 Planctomycetaceae bacterium
GTATTTCAATCGCGTGACAGAGGCGGCAGGATTGGCAGTCGATTAACCTGTATGCTGTGACGAGCGACCATCCGCACTGCAATATCTCAACACTGAAGGAAGCCCCCATGGCGTCAGGACTACGCAGGTTTGTCAGCTGGTGGAGTATTACGCTGACGATTTTCATCGCTCGGCCGGCGGCTGCTCAGCAGAATGCAGACTCGACCGTGCCTGAAGCATCTGTCGAAGCTGTAACGGATGTGATTGTTCCTCCAGCG
Organism: Planctomycetaceae bacterium; assembly: GCA_044235005.1. Lineage (GTDB taxonomy): Bacteria > Planctomycetota > Planctomycetia > Planctomycetales > Planctomycetaceae > SXXK01. The sequence goes on from JBIIIF010000002.1 coordinate 258, forward strand.
CCTGGACCGGACCTGCTGAAGTATACGCCGGAACAAATCGAGGCGGTGTATCAGGGCAAGGAGATCCCGGAAGCTGTTGCGATGTATCTTGTTATCGTACGCGGCGGACAGTTAGATGGTCGAGGCGGTTGGTTTCGCTCGGCTGAAAGTCGCTTCTCGTGGGAACGACTGGCCGAGCAGAATGGAATCAAGCCAGAAGACTCGCTGCCCAAAGCACAGTTCATGGGCGATGAGAGAGTCTTCGATCAGCTCGACCGGGACCGCGATGGGACATTGAAGAGTTCAGATCTCGACTGGTCCGATAAAAATCCGTGGGTGCAACAGGCCTACATGATAGGACGGATTTTTCGCAGGATCGAATCCAGCGGTGATGGAAAACTTACGGCCGAGGAATGGCAGGCATTCTTTACGAAAGTTGCTGGAGAAAACGATTCCATCCGCATCGAGCAGTTTCGGAATGCTTTGATTCCGCCGGGCAGCGGCTTTTCTCCGGGCGATATGCCCAGCAAAGAAGTTCTGATTCACGGATTGATGACAGGCGAGATTGGTTCGCTGCAGGAAGGGCCGGACATTGATCAGCTTGCACCGGATTTTGAGTTGCGTCCGTTGGGTGGAGGTGAGCCAATCCGATTGTCTGATCGCATCGGTCGAAAGCCGATTGTGTTGGTGTTCGGAAATTTCACCTGCGGACCATTCCGATCGATGTATCCGTCGGTCGAAGCCGTCTACGAACGCCAGAAAAAGAATGCCGACTTCCTGATGGTCTACGTGCGCGAAGCGCATCCGACGAACGGCTGGGCCATGAAGTCGAATGAAAAGGCGGGCGTGGCTGTCGCACAGCCAACAACTCTCGATGAACGTCGCGCTGTGGCGGAACAATGTGCCGCGAAGCTCAATCCCACAATGCCTTTACTGGTCGATGACGTGAATGATGCTGTTGGTAACGCTTACAGTGGAATGCCTGCCCGGTTATACGTCATCGATACCGAAGGAAAAGTGGCCTACAAGAGTGGTCGAGGACCGTTTGGATTCAAGCCCGAAGAGATGGAACAGGCACTGCTGATGTTACGATTCGAAGAGGCCGCAAAGACACCGCCCGTTGCGATTCCTGACGATGCAGAGGCGTGGAAGCGTCTTCCCAAAGCGATTTCAGGCAGCGAACAGCCGCTTCCGATCTGGGCCCGAGCTGTCTCGGTGCACTTGCCTCGCACGGCCGCTGCGATGTTAAAGCTTGATTATGCCCATCGCATGAAAAGTCCGCTCGATCCCATCCTCCGAGCCAAGATGCGGTGGGTGATTGCGAATGCAAATCACTGTAAATACTCCAGAGCGTACGCAGTGGCCGACATGAAGAGGGCCGGGGCGAGTGACGATGTTGTCGCAACTCTTATGGGAAATTCCGACAGCTGGCCGGAAGCCGACCGTCAGCCGCTGGAGTTTGCTCGACTGCTCACATTGGCCGCCCCAACCATCCCCGATTCAATGTTCGAAGAACTGCGGAAGTCGTATGGTGATGCAGGAGTTGCCTCCATGGTTCTCCTCGCGGCCTACGGCAACTTTCAGGATCGCATTGTGCTCGGGCTCCAGCTGCCGCTTGAAGAACCCGGTCCTCTGGCTCCCGTTGATGTCGAGTTCGAGGAAGGGGCTTTACAGATGGCGTCCCTGATTCCGCCGAACAATGCGCTGCCGGAATTGCGATCCGACGGTCAAGACGTTGTTTCTGATGACGGCGATTGGGGGACAGTCACTTTTGAAGACTTGCAGGCACGACTTGAAAAGCAGAGAGACCGCCAGCCCCGATTGCCAATACCGACCTGGGACGATGTGAAGGGAAAACTTCCGCCAGCCATGGCGACTCGTCCGACGCGAATTGTGTGGAGCCTGATAACGTACGGCTATGCGGCAGACCTTCAGATTCCATGGAGTATTGCCACACGAACAATGTGGGCCGAGCGACCCGGAGATCGTGTTTTCGAAGAGAGTTTGTTCTGGATTCAAACACGTGCCATTGAATGCAATTACTGCATGGGCCACTGCGAAATGCTGCTGGAAGTTGCGGGACTGGATAAGAAGGCCGTGGCCGAGCGAACTCGCAAACTGGCCAGCGATGACTGGTCGGCGTTTCCGCCCGCGGAGCAAAGAGCTTATGCTTACGCACGCAAACTGAGCATAGCGCCGTGGACATTGACTGCGGACGACTACCGAACGCTTGAGAAGGATTTGGGAAGCGATCAGGCGATGTCGACGTTCTGGTGGCTGTGTCGTGGCCTTTATATGACTCGAATTTCCGACGGTTTTCAATTGCCGCTCGAGAAGGAAAACGTGTTTGGTGATCCTGCAAAGAAGTAATCTTTACGTGTGATCTTTTCCGATAAAGGTCGGCCCTGTTGAATCCCATCGTGTTTCACATTGTCAGCGGTGATGCCTTCTTCAGCGGTGCGGCGATGTTGTTAGCCGTGGTCTGTTATCGCTGGTTTTACAGAAACGAAACGGCTGGTTCTGCCAAAGTGCGGCTTCCGTTGCTGATCATGTTCCTGGCTGGCATGAGCGGCGTTGTGTTCTCATCAACGCCCATGCCTCTGTGGCTTGCGGTATTGCTGACAGGTGTCACTTTGGCCTGGTGCGGAACGCAGTGTTACGGTGCAAGCCGGTGCTTCAGAGCGCATCGTGCGGTCACTCTGCTGATGGTGGTCACATGGAGTCTTGCCGTCGCGATGGAGATTCCCTGGCGGCTGCTCCCGGTCACGGCGACGGCACCAGTGAATGCCTTGACCGTTATAGGTGACTCGGTGAGCGCGGGCATGGAGGAAGGGGAGGCGGAAACATGGCCGTCACTCCTGTCACAACAACATCGCGTCAAGGTTCAGGATCTTTCACATGTCGGAGAGACGGCTGGGTCAGCATTGAAGCGAGTCCGATTGCAGGAAATTCATCACGACTGGATCATCGTCGAGATCGGCGGCAATGATATCCTGGGCGCGACCTCCGCATCAGAATTCGAGATCGATCTGGAGGCGCTTCTCAGTGAGCTGCGGCGAGAGAACAGGCAAGTCGTCATGTTCGAACTGCCGCTGATCCCGCTATATCACCGATACGGAATGATTCAGCGACGACTGGCGACCAGGTATCAGGTGGCTTTGATCCCGAAACGTTACTTTCTCAGCATTCTGGCCGACAGCGATTCGACGCTCGATTCGATCCACCTCAGTCAGTCGGGGCATCAGAAGATGAGCGATCTGGCGTGGCAATTGAGTCGCCCGAGATAAGCTTAAGCCCAAAATGGCAGACGCCTTTCCCGAAGTTGGGGGGCGGAACGATTATGATTGCGTTGTCGCTTGTGGAACTCGTTGCTTTGTTGCCGGATGACTTCAATTCCAGTTCCAGCCCCTGATGAAGGCAGATAACCGCAGTACGAATGCGAATAAGAACGCAGAAAAATACAGGTATCATCCGTGTTTTGGCACTAAAGCTGTCACTATTCGACGAGGGCTTCAGGGACCGCAGTGATCGGACCTCAAACACAATGGCGTTAACCAGCGTTCATCACCGGTCTGAACTGCATTCCGATTCGCTCACTTGATTTCGCACAGAACCGAAACTGACTTCGTATTCCAGTATCGAAACGGTGGCCGCTATCATCTGGTGTTTTTACAGACATAACGCACTGATCGTTTTTTAAGATCGTTCAAAGACCATCTTCATGCAAACTCTTGTCACTGGCGGAGGCGGATTTCTCGGCCTCTACATCGTGGAACAGCTATTACAGCAAGGACATACAGTTCGAGTTTTCTGCCGCGGACAATATCCGGCGCTGAAGGCATTGGGCGTGCCTGTGATTCAGGGCGATCTGCGGGATGCAGCCGCTGTCAACAATGCCTGCCAGGACATTGAAGCGGTTTTTCACACGGCCGCCGTTCCCGGAGTCTGGGGGGACTGGAAGACGTACTATGGCATCAATACCGAAGGGACAAGGAACGTAATCGAAGCCTGCCAGCATCACGGTGTGGCACGATTGATTTATACCAGTTCGCCAAGCGTTGTGTTTGACGGGGCTGATCATGTTGATGCCGATGAGTCCTTGCCGTATCCAACGTCGTGGCTGTGTCACTATCCCCACAGTAAGGCGCTGGCCGAGCAGGCTGTATTGGCGGCGAACCATGAAGACTCACTGCGGACGATCGCTTTGCGACCTCACTTGATCTGGGGACCTCGCGATAATCATTTGATCCCGCGATTGATCCAGAAGGCACGTTCCGGTCGATTGCGGCGAGTGGGGGACGGGACCAATGTCGTCTCTGTCGCCTATGTTGAGAATGCGGCGGCGGCGCACTTGCAGGCGGAAATGTCGTTGAGAAACTCTCCACGGGCGGGCGGCAAAGCGTATTTCATCAACGAGCGGGAGTCTGTAAATCTCTGGGGCTGGATCAATCTGATTCTTGCGAAAACCAATTTGCCACCTGTGGAAAAGACAATTTCCAGATCGACGGCTCTTCGCCTGGGGGGTGTTCTGGAAGGTCTCTGGAACTTGTTTCGAATCAGTGGAGAACCCCCAATGACCCGCTTTATTGCGGCTCAACTGGCCGGGTCACATAGTTACAGTATTGCTGCTGCGGAACGGGACTTCGGCTACCGTCCCCTCTGTTCCATGGAAGAAGGACTCCGGCGTCTTCAACCCGATCTTGATCGCCTGAAACAATGATCTTCTCGGAAAATCGAAGTTGATTAAACTGTGCAGCGAAACAAACTTTTCAGGTACGACTCTTGCGGAATCAGGCGTCATACACTGACGTCTCAACCTGAGACCGGAGCTTCTGATCCGATCCTTCGTAGTTTTATCTCACATCATTCATTCCCACCGTCGCCTGTAACTCCTCTGGAGATGACACGATGAGTTGTCTCATGCCTTCCCCACTGTCTCGCAGTATCTGCTCTGCTTTGCTGCTGAGCCTGTTGATTTCCAGTGCGCAACTCAGCCGTTTATCCGCTGACGAAAAAGCACTGGGCCAGGATCCACCTCCGGCAGGCAACGCTCCTCAGAATCCGTTTCCTGAGGCAGTGATGGTTCCGGATGGAATCCTTGAGGGCGGTACGGAATGGCTCAACACTTCACATCCGATCGATCTCAAGGACCTGCGTGGGAAAATCGTCCTGCTGGATTTCTGGACGTACTGCTGCATCAATTGCATCCATGTGCTGCCGGATCTGAAGTTTCTGGAACAGAAGTACGGTAATCAACTGGTCGTCATCGGAGTTCATTCGGCCAAGTTTGACAACGAGAAAGTCTCCCAGAATATTCGTGATGCAATCGTTCGTTATGAGATCGACCACCCCGTCGTGAACGACAGCGAAATGCTGATCTGGCGTAAGTTTGGAACTCGAGCCTGGCCGACTCTGGCTCTCATTGATCCTGAGGGAAAGTATGCCGGATCACAAAGTGGGGAAGGGCATCGTGAACTGTTCGACAATGTGATTGGAAAGCTGATTGAGTACCATCGCTGGAAAGGCACGCTGGACGAGACGCCTCTTGTCTTCAAATCAGAGGCCAGCAAGCTTCAGCCTACACCGCTGCGTTACCCGGGCAAAGTCCTGGCTGATCCGGCCGGTCAGCGACTCTTCATTACAGACAGCAATCACAATCGCATCGTCGTCACCTCCATGGCGGGCGAACTGCAACAGATCATCGGCGTCGGCCGCAGCGGCCGTACTGACGGGCCTTTTGAAACGGCTGAGTTCAACCGTCCTCAGGGAACGATCCTGGTCGGCAACAAACTCTACGTATCGGACACGGAGAATCATCTGATTCGCGTCGTGGATCTGGATACAAAGACCGTCTCAACTCTGGCGGGGAATGGCCGTCAGGGACCGCCGGGAGGAATGGTTAGCGGCACGCTGCTTGAGACACCACTGAACAGCCCATGGTCGATTGCTCATGCGAATGGTGTGCTTTTCATTGCCATGGCAGGCCCGCATCAGGTCTGGGCTCATCAGATTGGAACAAACCTGATCGGTGCCTATGCCGGTTCCGGGCGTGAGGATGTCATCAACGGATCATTGGCAACATCGGCGTTTGCTCAGCCTTCGGAAATTGTGAGCGACCCCGATGGCAAGTTCCTGTATCTGGTCGACAGCGAAGGTTCTTCGATTCGAAAAGTCCCGACAAATCCTTCTGGTGAAGTAACAACGGTGGCTGGCACTTCGGAGCTTCCACGAGGTCAGTCGCTGTTTGCTTTTGGTGACGTTGATGCTGCCGGTAAGAATGCTCGGTTCCAGCATCCATTGGGGATCGCCATGTCAGACGGAAACCTGTTCGTCGCGGACTCTTACAACCATAAGTTGAAGTTGATTACCCTGCCTTCGCGAAAAACGACAACGTGGGCGGGAACCGGAAAACCAGGCAACACGCTCGATCCACTGACGTTGAATGAGCCGGGTGGTTTGTCGATCGCTGATGGAAAGTTGTATGTGGCTGATACGAACAATCATCGTATTCTTGCGATCGATATTGCGAGCAAGCAGACAACCGTGCTGACCATCAACGGACTGACTCCACCAAATCCTCCAAAACTAATCGCCAGTCCGGAAACCACCAATGCGATCACGGTTGAGACTCAGAAATTGGCAGCCGGAGAAAAGCTGAAGTTCACGGTGACGCTCACAATTCCGGAAGGACAGAAGCGCAATGACCTTGCTCCGGTCACCTGGGAGATCTTTGCAGAAACAGAACAGGCTCTTATCGCGGCAGAGATGCTGGGTGTTCGCGACGAAGCGATGGCAAACGATCAGAATGTGGCCCAGTTCGAGGTTCCTTTGACCGGGACTCCGGGCGAAGCCTCCTTCATTCTCCGAATGAGCTTCGGCTACTGCGGGACCGAAGAGAATGCTCTTTGCCGCCTGGCAACAGCAACCTGGAAGATTCCGGTGGTGCTCAACACCGACGGTGGCGTCAGCGAAATTGCTCTGACGTTTCCAGCACCGTGATCTTCGCAGAAGTCAGAGCTGATTTCGGCAGGCGGTCTAACTGGTTTGCTGGGTTTCCAGTGGCAGTCGCAGTTCAAATGTCGTTCCGGTGCCGACTTCAGTCCGACAACTGATGCTGCCTCGCAGCTCACGAATCCGTTCCGCAACAATGTAGAGCCCCAGTCCGGTTCCCTGTGGCTTCCCGGTGACGAATGGCTGAAACAGGGAATTCTGTAATTCCGGACTGATTCCCGCCCCATTGTCAACGACCTCAACTTCAAGGAAGCCATTCACAACTTGAGACTTGATAAGGACTTCTGGCTTAGAGCAGTTCTGGCAGGCTTCAATTCCGTTCTTGATGAGGTTGAAGAAGATTTCGCTGAGCGTCGCTTCGGTCGTTGCCACCGTGGCCTGAGAAGCATGCAACTCTGTTTTAAGCTCGACTCCGTATTGCCGGGCCAGATGTCCCAGAATTCCCAGCAGCTTCCGAATCACGTGATCCGGCTCCGAACGTTGGCGACTATCATCAGCCGGGCGAGCGGACTCGAGCAGTCGTTGTGTGGTTGCGGTGAGTCGATCAATCTCCGTCAGAATCATCTGCACGTCTGTGCGCTGCTGGTCACGCCCCGCCAGATCCTCCGACAAAAGCGTGGCAATCGTTTTCATCGAAGACAAGGGATTGCGAATCTCATGGGCCAATGAGCCGGCCAGCAGTCCCAGTACCGACAGCTTCTCCTTCTGCATCGCCTGACGCTCAGCCACCCTGCGAATCTCTTCTCGCTGCTGATTGAACAAGACCGCGGCAAACTGATCGAAAAGCAGTCCCAGTGTGTTCCGCTGCTCAGACGTCAGTCGATCGGATCGTTCCCGGACACCAATCAACACCATTCCCTCCACGTCTCGGTAGCTGCAGCGAAAAGCAGTTCCGATCTGGGCATTCTGCATCCATTGTCTTAATCCTTCATGCTGAAGCGTCAGTTGCTCTGCGGTGATCAGATGTCTTGCCTGCAACAGTTCCTGCAGCTCTTTCTCCTGAAGAGTTCCCGCGGAAGCAGACGGCGGGCAGCAGACATCCAGGTCCGTCCCCAGCCGCACGATGATTCGCACTGACGACACCTGCAGAGAACTCCGCAGGGCTTCGCAAAGCCAGCGAGTCAGCGTTTCTGGTGTTTCCGCAGACCGCTGAGAAAGCTGAACCGACAATTCTCGCGTCGCATCGCGAACACGATTCACGGAGCTGCTGAGCAGATACTGCAGCGACTCACTGACTCGCTCCCGCAGCGGACGCCAGGCAAGAATCAGAGCCACAAACAGCACGATTTCAAGAACCACAAAATCAAACCGTGATCGTTGTTCCAGAACGTCCGTCAGAGGGGCGATCGTCACGTGATGCAACCAGAAGACGGCGATCAGACTGCCCCCATAAACCAGTGTCCGCTCAAAAACGATCGGCATCAGGCGATGTCGAAACACATACCACGCAAACATCAGAGCAGGTATGATCGGTGATAACGCAATCATCATTCGCAGAGTAGGCTCGCCGGGTGATGTTGTCGGAACAAACAGATAGGCCACGACCATCACGCTCAATGCCAACAGCATCAGACTGAACCGACGAATGAACGGCATCAGTTGAGGTCGCTGCAATCGCTGACAAGCCTTGATAAAGCAGAAGGCGGCGCAGCAATTGGCCACCACCAGCCAGATCATAAATGGCAAAGTGAAGTGCTCAACGCTGACTCGAAAATCGCGCTCCGGGCTGGAAAACAGATGAGTCGCGACCGGGCCGACAAGCAATAGCGGGAGATACACAAGCACATAGCGATAGTCGGCCCGTGGCCGTGGTCTGTCGCCTGTCTGCAGAACTCGCAATCCACCGTGCAGAACGGCTGTCGGCAACAGGAGCAGCCCCGTCGCCATCATGGTCATGCAACAGGCATCAAGACGTAGTGCCGTGAGTCCTGTCGAGTCAGCCAGCAGACTGTGCAGAAAATCACCGACGTGCAGCAGCCATAGACCAAGAAACGACCACGTCAACCAGACCGGTACCTCCGGCCGATTGCCGCGCTCCAGCAGAACAAGCAGCAGCACAGTGTCGATCACCGCGGCAAAGCCGAGCAGAAACGTTTCAATGGTCGCCAGCATCGTGTACACAGTTCGACAAGGTCAGGGAATTCACAGACACTAACGCCGATGGCCAGTTGATTCACTCATTCGAGTGCAACAAAAAATTCCGGTTTCCGATCATGCCGGTCGTTTGTGTGGATTCTTTCGACGTCCGATCGACGCGCCAAGCCTTCGGGCAGGTCAGTGTCGCATATCGGCTGAGAGTGCATCATGTCGATGATAAAAAATGGCGGCAGTTCTGAAAGAAGCACCTGATGAGCTTTGCATCGCCTCAACCGCTGCGCTTGCTGTTCCGCCCTGTCGTTGAATCTCCGCAGCCGGTTTTTAAGCAGAATACTCCGCGGAATCGCATGTCGACTCGTTCCCGTGTCTGTTTCCAGTCTCTCGGAAATTGAGTGTCACAGCAAAACTCAACGTCATCAGACAGCGTTCAGCAGTCCGCTGTCACATAGGCATAAACCACGGGACGAACCAGCAAAAGATAGCCAGACCAAATGCGGCACAGTTCATGGCGGCTGATTCTGTGAATGCCATTGGCCGGATCCCCCACGATAACGAGTTCAGCTCCCATCTGATACAGCACGACATAATGACCGTCTGTCAAATGAGCAATCGCTGGCAGATTGACGTCCACCAGATGATCCACATCAACGCGAACGGCATCAGCGTGTAGTCCGAACTGTCGGGCAATCTGACTCAGTTCCAGCAGGCTCAGTCCGACCTGCGAGATGTTACGTTGAGCACGCAGGCTTTCGAGGCAGAATGGTTGATGATAGTGACGCAAAACCATTGCGAGAGAAGCAATGCCACAATCCGCTTCTGCCACTTGTCCAACCCATGGATAGTCATGACGGACAGGGCTTTCAAGACGCAGTGACTGGGCAGAATGGTCGGCAGAAAACGTAGGATCCAGAAAGACGGCCTTGGAAAGGCTCAGGCATCGCGTCTGCGAAAGTGAGACAACAGACGGAAGATTCGTTGAGCCGATCAATGTCTGCGCACCAAAGGAATCTCCTGGTTCCAGTTCACGTGAAGTGCCATCCAACGAGTGAACAGATACGTCTCCTTCGAGAATCCAGAACCAGCGATCGCCTGCAATACCTTTCGCCTGAATAGTCCTGAGCGACTGAAAATGCTCCTCCTGCATCAGATCTGTGTACGTGAGTGCTGAAGGGGCCGACATGAACCCAAGGAACGGTCGGCCGCTCTTATAGCGGATCGCCGCGTGAAGTCGCAGAAAACGCTTCAGATGAGGTCCAATGCGAGCCTCCATCGTCAATTGCTCGATCAGTGGAGCGATGGGGATTCGAAGCAGTGCCGACGGTTCCGTTGCTCGGCATGTGGCGGAATTCTTATGAGGCCGCAGCAGAACATAGTCGCCAAGTAACTCTCCTGATCGAGCAATCCCAAGCGTCACTTCACGGCCGTCCGGTTTCTTGCGAAGTATACGCACGCCGCCGGACAGTATCAGAAAAAGCCACGTACCGACCATTCCCTCCTGAAACAGAATTTCACCGATGGGGACTTCAATTTCGTGGCTGGCTGCCAGAATGCGGTCCATTTGCAGTGGGGACAGCAGGCTGAACAGCGGAAAACGACTCAACGCGTCTCGGAGCACGAAATCAAATCCAGCAGAGGAAAGGAAGCAGCAGTGCTCCGCAGTTTCTCATCCAGCCACTGTTTGAACAACCTCTGACCCACGGCCTCTGCCGTTTCGCTGTCGAAAACGGCCGGTTGTACGGCTTCCGGAAGCACCAAAACCCAGCCTCTGTCCGTTGAGAAGGGGCCGATCACGGTTCCGTTCTCAGAATCAACGAGGCGTTCACGCAGAGCCAACGGCAAAGAAGAACGAAACGCAGGGTTCATCCTCCCGCCCAGTTCAGCGGAGGGATGCTGCGAATACGAAGCCGCCAGCTCCGAAAAATCCGCGCCCTCTTCAAGCATCTTCGCCAGAAGTTCTTCTGCGAGAGCCTGCTGAGGGACTTCGATAATCTGCAACATCAGCCTGTCCCACGCGGATGAATCTGCATGGAAGAACTCCTTCGCTCCTTTGGTAATGTCCGCCAGAGCAAGTTGTTTCAGCAACGGAGACTCAAGCAGAGCTTCGAAGTCAACGACGGAGAGGCCATTCCTGTTCAGCCACTCCATCGTCTGTTCAGAAGTGGCCAGACCTTCCCGCCTGCGAAACAGGTCTGCAGCCTTTTGAAGATCATCATCCGTTACGACCATTCCGTTCTCACTTGCATGCTCTGCGAGCATCTCCTCCATCAGAGCTTCCTGCAGAATCGGCTTCAGGCGTCCACCAAAATTCAGGCGACGGAAAAACTGCATCAGATCCAAAGAACGATTTCGAAAGGACAGCACGCAGACAGAACTGAGATCCGAAGTGACAGTGGACATTGAAAACGATCCCGCGAAAAATACGCAAACATGGATTGAGGCGGACGTGAAAAGTGACTTTCCCACTAAACAATGAACGTCCCGGTGACGACTCCCAGACTTTTCAGAAATGTTCTGGCAACAGCATCAGCACTCCAGTTCATTGAGCTGGAGAAGTTGCTCATTGTTGTCTCATAGCGACTGCCGTTGGTGTCTGTGTAAAAGACAAGGCCTCTGACACTGTCGAATCCATCGACGGCGACCCAGTGCAACATCGGTATATTGATTCCGATCCCACGATACGAGTACTTTTCGTTGCCGACTGCAATCATCGCGACCACCGGGCGACCCTGCTTCAGTTGATTCACAATCTCGCTGACGCTGGATCCCGTTTTCAGGCTGAAAGTATGATTGCTGATCCCGGACCTGTTCGCATTCATTGATTTTACGAGGGCCGCTCCCTCTGTTCCGAGGTTTATACGAGATACAGTGGAATTTCCTGACGCGGAATCAATCAATTGCTGATGCGTGACAGTACCGCCATAGGCCTGCATAACTCGCCATGCGGAGTTCGGACCACACTTATTTGTCTGCTGCGGCGTACCGCCCGGAAGTCGAATATTGACCTCCTCGGATGTTGAAGTCACATGCTCACGAGGATTTGAAAGCCATGCCACGTCTGTGCCGTCGCCGCCATAATGCTCGTCCATACCGGAACCACCAGTCAGACTGTCATTTCCCTCGTCGCCCCAGAGTCGGTCCGCATCAGCATCACCGTACAAAGTGTCGTTGCCGGTGCCTCCCATCAGGTCATCGTTGCCCGCTCCGCCCCTCAGCGTGTCACTGCCGCTGTCGCCCCAAAGTTTGTCTGCATCATCCCCGCCCCACAGCTTGTCGATTCCATCTCCGCCCGAAAGTTCATCGTTCCCGCCATTGCCTGAGAGACGATCCTCACCGCTGTTTCCATAAAGCTTATCATCTCCGCTTCCGCCTTCTATCTCATCGTCGCCAGATCCGCCATGGAGCCGATCACGTCCACTGCCACCAACGATTTCGTCCTTGCCTCCGTAGCCCTTGATCGTGTCGTTGCCAGACCCGCCAGAGAAGTAGTCCGCCGCATCGTAACCTTCGAGATAGTCATCGCCGCCATTCCCGTAGCCGTGCACCGGAAGATACTGAACGCTGTTAACAAATCGATCATTACCACTACCACCCTGAAACTCAACCTTCTTCACTTGAGAGCTTAAGTAAGTCCATGCTCTGCCGTCTGCCTTGTCCGTGATCTTTATCTCGGAGCCTGACGCACCGACCTCCACACTGGTTGCACTATTATCTGCCTTCACCACCAATGTCGTGCCACTCATCCAAAGTGACGACACGGACATTACCCGGCGTATTTCCAGTACTTCCATCGCCTGCCCGGAAAAAGATGGCTTCCTGCGGCGGCCAGCGCCGAAGATCTCGGCCATTTCCTGTTCAGAGAGGCTTTCGATCGGGGTCAGGTCGTCAATGCGAATGCGGGGGACTGATACAGACATTGTCATCCTTTAAAGACTTATGAGCGATGACAAGAGTTCTGTCTTCGGAGGGAACTACGCATCAGCCGGAGATTCATTTCAGATTACTTCCGAGTTTTTTCTCAGCCTATTTGAACTGTTCGCGGAGGCGATCAACTTCCTAACAGAGGAGGGGGGGCACAGGAAGTTCCAGCAATTCGCCGGGCATTACCGGAGAACCCGGCACTTCGGACAGTAGATGATGTTATCACGGTATAGAGGAATTGACTCGTCCACTGCTGCTCAACAACTGACCAAACACCCAGTAGTGAAAGACGATGTTTACTCAACCATCGATTCATTTCGAATGACGTCAGCAGCCAATCTCTTCTGTGAAACTGATCAGCAGCATCCTGCAGTTGTTCGTCGGCAAAGGAAAACCCAGTTTCATCGACGCGTTGACGAATAGCTTGCCGCACGATCGCCCTGCGAGCAGGCGGAAACAAGATCGCCCTCCTGATGCAACATCTGCAGGTGTTCTTCAAGCGACGCTTTGTTTGCACCAGAACGAGTGACAACCTTCTCAGCAAACGTTGACATGCGAGAACCGCCCTTATCAGCATGCGCAGTTACGTCGATTCAAGATCTTCCGGGGGCTGACCCAATCCGGATGATTCACTCTCTGCAGCTCGTTCTTCTGCGTTCATCTGGGTCAGATACCGCTTTCGAGCCCAGTAGAGAGATTCGCAAAACTCGTCGACAGCATCAACGGGGATGGTCAATGTCGAAAGTTCCTGATTCGTTGACACCTGAGTAATGCGGATGAATGAGCCATTCAGCTCAATCCCGGGAATGAGCATCTGATCTGACATAGAACCGAAGTCCTCTAGAAACTAAAGAGTCGACGATGAAGTGAAACAGTACATCCCCATCTGTCATTACCACGAACGATTAGCGAGACTGGAAATGACGTTATTCACATGATTTGCCGCGGAGTTCACGGCGTTCGAAACAGAACTGATTGCGATATTCAGGTTGGCAGCGCCACCGCCAACGGACTGCAAAACACTGCGAATCGTCGCATCAGCGGCCCCGGCTCCGTTTCGGAGTGCTGAAGCAATCACGTTGGCATCGCTCGTGACCGCTCGAAGACCTCGTCCAACATCTGTGTACGATGTCCAACTGATGCCCCGATACATGGCATCGGCGATTGTCCGGTACGACGCGCCGATTGAGTTCCGCAGGGCACCTGCAATGGCGGATGCGTCGCGTGTGACCGATCCGAGTCCGGCCGCAACGTCGCGGTGGCTGGTCCAACTGATGCCGTGCCACATGGCATCTGAAATTGTGCCGAACGAGGCTCCGAGCGTGTTCCTCAGGGCTCCAGCAATGGAGCTGGCACTTCGCGTAAGACTTCCAAGGCCAGCGGCCACATCACGATACGAAGTCCAGCCGATTCCTCGATACATGGCATCAGCGATGTTAGAGAGAGACGCCCCCAGAGCACCAGAGATCGCTCCGGCAATCGATGATGCACTGCGAGTCAAACCGCCAAGCCCAGCAGCAACATCCCGATAGCTTGTCCAGCCGATTCCTCGATACATCGCGTCGGCTATGGAACTCAGATTGCTGGTCACCTTTGAGGAAATGGCACTCGCAATTGCGGAGGCGTCTCGCGTGACGGCACCAAGGCCTCCCGCAATGTTGCGAACCGTTGTCCAACTGATCGACCACATCGCCTCAGCGATGGTGCTGAGATTTCCCGAGACTCTGCTGTTAAGAGCCTGAGCAATCCTCGATATATCGCCAGAGACTCGTCCCAGGGCCTGAGCAACTCCGCGTGCAGAATCGCCCACGGACACCAGAGCGCCTGCCAGCTTGGTTAAGTCTCCTTCAGCTCGATTCCAGACTTGAGTCCCAATGTCCCCCAATCCTGCACCAATGGACTGAAGTGCTCCTGCAAGTTTATTCAGGTCACGGCCTGATCGTTTCCAGACTTCATCGGCAATCTCACCTGGACTTGCGCCCGCTGCCTTCAATGCAGAAACCAGTCGGTTCAGACTTCCTCCTGCGCGGTTGTAGACTTCGAATGCAATCTGAGATATTGTCGCATTGACCGATTTCAACGCTGACGCAAGTTGATTTGCCTTCGCACCCACGTCTCCCTGCAGACGACTCCAGACTTCAGTGGCGATCTCTCCGATGTTGGTATTCACTGACTTCAGTGCTGCCGCAAGTTTCAAAATGTCTCTGTCAGCTCGGTTGTAGACTTCGAATGCAATCTGAGATGTTGTCGCATTGACCGATTTCAACGCTGACGCAAGTTGATTTGCCTTCGCACCCACGTTTCCCTGCAGACGACTCCAGACTTCAGTGGCGATTCGACCAATCTCCACCGCTGCAACTTTTAACGCCTCAGCGAATTTGTTCAAATCCTTGTTGAAATGAGTCTCACCTTTGTCCCACAACTGCCTGATCAGCTCCCCGGTCTCGGCTCCCGCAGCCTTCAGTGCAGCGGCGAATTTATTCAGGTCGTTATTGCAATGCTCCCAAAGAGGAGCAGCGATTTCGCTGATTTTCTTGCCCGCTTTGGACAAGGCCTCTGCCGCCTGATCGACTCGCATGTTGAAATCGACGACCAGCTTCCTGACGGTTTCTCCCATGCCGGAATCGTTGTAGATGATTCCAATCGCAGCCGCGACGAAATGCGGATCATGAGTTGCAGCGGCAGCGGCGAAGACCACTTGCTTTCCCTGACTCTTCAACCGCTCTTTGTATTCAGCCAGCTGATCCTGAATGTCTGCGAGTGACACCTTGTTGCTTTTGTACAGCTCAATCTTTCGGGCCTTTGGTGCACCTTTCTCGGTGTAAAGCCACACGTCTTTATCCCACTGGTCGTATTCTACAAGTCCCACTTCTCCCTGCATCTGCAGTGTCAGATCGACTCCCAATCCAACCACAATCTGATCAGGATTGATGTCGCCGACTCGCACTTTCAGCGTGTCCGGATGGGGCGAAACGAACGTCATATCGCCATACGCTTCAATGCCAACAGTTCCGGTGACTCGCAGGAAATCCACAAGCAACAGAATGTCGCCCTCCACGATGACTCGGGCTTCCAGTTTTCCGCCCAGCTTAAAGTTTGGCTCGATGTCCTGGGCGGAGGTGTCTTTCTGCACGCCTTCGATGTAGAAGCCCAGACTGTCGATCCCCGTCAGCATATTGATGTCAAAGAAGAATCCAGGCGTTAGGTTAACCTCGACAGTCGCGTTCACAATGCCGAGATAGCTCGCCACGACCGTCTCAGGAATGACGGTAATCTTCGCCAGGTCCTTTTCGAATCGCTGATCAATGTCGAGGCTGACCATATCGTAAGTCTGACCGCTCAACATGCGACTGATGTTGTCAGTGCTTAGCAGGTCGAAACGAATATCCAGCGTATCGCCGGGTACCGAAGGCGTCGCTTGCCCTCGGAATGCCAGCGGAGCGATCACGTACTGCATGGCCTTTGGAATATCCAGCAGGTCCATCACGTTCTGTTCGAGCAACGGAATCTTTGTCCCGAGGAACTGCTGCGTCGATTCCGGGATCGGATTGTTCTCCGCAATACGATCCAGCATGTAGTTCTTCAGAGCATCCTCAACACCGTCAGCTCCCTGAAATGCCGCGACGACGTCAGTCAGGGATGTGTCGTTGATGTTGTATTGAAAGTCGCCTGTGACAAAGTCGTAAGAGACGCCGGCAGTCCATGAGATGGAATCCGGCAGCAGACCGTTCAGTGTGGACTGGATCCAGGATGGCAGTTGCTGAACAGGACTGTCGACCGACATCTTCGCATCGACCTGAATGCTGGAATCAAAGGCCACGGCGAAGGCGTTGGGAGAGAGATTCGTCGCGTAAAGACGTTCGCCCGCCTGAGCATCTCCATCGTTCACCGTTGCCAGCAAGGACGCATCGACGACATGCTGACCTTCAGGGGCACTGGCTGAAACGTGGACGTTCACAAGGTTCGGGATTTTTGCTGAGCCGTCCAGCTTGCCGTCGGCCGATACTGTTAGTTCGACAGCCGATCCCTCCTGAATGAACAGCCCTCCCACCGCGTCCACACCAAAAGTCACCGTGATGTTGTATTCCGGCTGAACGGTGAAATTGCCGCCCACGTCAAACTGGATCCCACCCTTTCCGAAGGTTCCTGATCCGGTTCGCGAAATAGTGCCGCCCACTTCATGCCGATGCCAGGTCACGACGAACAGATCGCCCATGTTGCCTTCGATCAGATCCTGGAATCCGATCGTGGAGTTGATCTGGAAGCCTCGATCTTCAAGGTAATCACGGACTCCGTCTTCCGGGATATCCACATCCAGCAGCGACTGCAGCCGATTGGTCACATCGCTTTCGATTTCCTCTCCGATGACCGGTATGTCGCCGAGCTTGTCCGTCAGAATGTGAGTGCGGTCGGAAAGTTGTTCCAGAGCCTGGTCGACAGATTCCGCGACACCATCCAGAATGGCGTCCTCAACGGCGGTTTCATCAATCGTGATATTGCCGGTATTTTCAATCGGATTCCATTCAAAAGTCGCGGGCACATTGATCGGGTTGGATAGGCCAGGGACCGTGAGCGAAGCCGTCACACCATCGAAATCCATATCGCCCGTGATTGTGGTGTTGGTCGCAAAGTCGCTGAACAACGCATCCATGTCCAGATACAGATTCTCACCAACGATGGCATCGCCATCGTTGAGAACATACTGACTGCCTCCGGTGAAGTGACCGGCTCCGGACAACGCCACGCCAACCTGCGAGTTGGGATTTGCAGACGCAGACAGAGTCCCCTTAATATCGGTTGACGCAGACACCGAGCTGCCTTCTCGAACAAAGGCACGCCCCGATGCATTCAGTCCGAAGACCAGGTCCCCTGCAACGCTCAATGTTCCCGACAGGATACCGGTGACAGATGCCGCGATCGTCTTTCCCTGTATCGAAAGCTGGTCTGTTTCGGTAGCGGTGACGGTCAGTGTTTCCGTCGCGCTGCGTTGCAACCGCAGCACCAGCAAATCCTGGCTGGCTGCCGTGCCATCTGTTAAGAACCCATCAATCTCAGACACGGTGGCCCGGGAGATCACCGTAATCCCCGCCGCCTGAAGACTGGCTGCTGTGGCATTATTCATCTGACTTCCCAATACTCCATCCAGAGCGGCGACGAACTGCTGACGAGCCGCATCGCTGTTGAACGAAATCTGCCCGGTGCCATTCTGCAGCGAAGCAGCCTGCTGTCGAACCTGCTGCAAAGCCTGCAGGACAGCAGGAACCATCTGTTCGGGTACTGTCGGGTCCACTCCGGTCGCCGATTGAACTGCACTATTGAAAGTCGACTGTGTTTCCGGCGTCGAGGCCACCGTGACGGCTGACAGAACCTGTCGAACTTCAAGCACTTCCATCGACTGACCAGAAAACTGCCATTTTCCCTTTCGGCCGGCTCCGAAGATCTCGGCCATTTGCTGTTCGGTCAGGTTTTCCAGCGGTTCCAGGTCTTCGATGCGGATGCGGGCGGTGCGAACGGTCATGTTCGGATTCCTGATGAGCGTGAAGGAGAATGGCTCTTGATGAAGAGGACTACGCACGGACCGGATGCTTCATTTCAGAGATTTCGGGATTTCTTTTGCGGTGTGCGAATGATGAGTCTGCCCCACTCATGCGTAGTTTTTTTGAAGTTGCGCGTTTGCGAACGCTGGATCGACCGCTGGCCCGAAATTCGCGACTTCAAAACGCGTAGGATGGGCATTCCTGCCCGTCGAATCACTGCAGGATGACAGTCGGACAAGAATGTCCAACCTACGAGACCAGCGGTTGCCAGACTATGGCGTGGTATTCACGGCTCGCAGCTTCAGGGTTTCAATGGCCTTCAGGAAGAGCTTTTGATTGCTCTCGAACGTGCCTGCGGGACTTGTCATCAAGGCGACCAGCACATCTTTCTCGCGAGGAATCGCGATCCATTGCTGAGTCGTCTTCACGGGGCCTTTTCCGTCGATCGCACTCCCGTTGCCCTGGCCTTCGACGATCATCCACATCGCGTCTCGGCCTGCGATCCGGCGAACCTCTTTCTCCCGCACAGTGGCTGAAAGCTTCTCCTCCTGCGCGGTCGCACTTTCGTTGACCAGCCAGTCGGGATCAACATACGCACCTGTCTCCTGAATGAACAGGTTCAGTGAGACTCCGCCCGGACGAGAATAACTGGCCCGAGCGATGCCCGGAACCGTGAATGCCTCCGACGGCGCTGGCTTCCAGTCGTCGCCTGTGCTGATGGCGAAGCGATACTCCGAGTCGAAGTGTCTGCCAGGCACAGGAAGAATCTCCTCGCCAGTCTGCAATTCAAACTCACTCACTGACAGGAGTCGAACATTGCCCTTTTTGTCGGCTGCGTAGTACGCGAATTCACGCTCCAGTGTTTCGCTATCGCCATCCAGAATAGACCCGCCGACATCAAACGTAACAGACTTTTGGTTCGGCAAAAGTACGGCCGACCATTTCACATGCAGGTCATCCGCATTGCGAGCCACCAGTAAACTCTGATCCTGACCAATGAACACGGTCTTCCCGTCCGGGCTCCATGCGCCCGTGAACGAACTCGAGCTTGATGCGTTCGTGATCCTTCCTAGCATCATGTTGCCATCGATTCGGTGCAGCGATGCTAACACTGAATACGAATTCAGGTACTTCGAACCATCAGGAGCCCACGCCAGTGCAGTTTTAGCTCGTCGAATTCTTTCGGTGACACCGTCGGCAACATTCAGGTGGAGGTCATGAGAGATGCAAACTTCTTTTCCATCCGGCCGCCAGACGGCCATATAATCGGTGGGCACGCCGGGAGCTTCTGTCAGCAGTGTGATCTTTGAATCCGTTGAGTCCGGATTAATTCGCAGAATTTTCTGCCCCGCATGAGCCACAAGAGTTCCGAACTTCGACCAGGCGACGTTCACCGCGCCCATCTGTTCAGTGTCAAGATCGTGAAGTGTTTTACCGTTAGTACCGGTGATGAGAATGTGTCCATTGTTGAGTCCCGCCGCAAGTTGAGTTCCCTCGGGGTTCCACGCGATGCTTTCGCAATTCCCTGCGACGGTCACAAAACTGCCACCTACTTCTTCGATTCGGAAGTGACTGGCTTGCGGCCAGCCGACAGCCACATGACGCCCGTCGGGACTCCACGCAACTCGTCCTCTGTACGTTAAGGTTTCGGTCAGCGACATCGAGCTTTGCGCGGTACCGTCGGAAGACCAGATGCGTACGCAGTTGTCGCTATATTGGCTGGCGGACGCAATCTGGCTTCCGTCAGGATTCATGCTGATGCAGGAAGCAGGTAAGAGCGTCCCTTGTGTATCAAACTCAATCTCACTGAACGTTTCATTGCATACCGCCAAACGACCACCAGCGACGACCAGGTGTTTTCCGTCAGGTGACCAGTCGATGGCTGTTGGAATTGTGCCGATTTGTCCGGAAAACGACATCCTTTGGTCTGCGGGTGTGGAATCGCCCGATTGAGTATTCAGGTTGTATAGATCCCATCTCCAAATTGTCAGATTCTCGCCGTCCGGACGCCATGCGGTGGCACAGAGTGACTCGGAAGGGAATTCCTTCAAAACACTCCCATCCGCTTCGCAGATCACAAGTCGATCGGACAGCGACAATGAGATCCTGTCTTTGGAACTCCAGCGAATGCGATGACTACCGCTCGATGGGAAATCGATCGTCTGTTCCAGTTCATAAGTTTCCGCATTCCAAATGCGGGCCTTGTCTCGATGCCAGCAGACAAATCGCTGGCTGTTCGGAGACACTGCCAAAATGCCGAAGTGACTATCGAGAACCGGCAGACCTTCCGTGAGTGATTTGATCACCAATCCGTTTGTGTCTCGAAAGTCCAGGCGATTCGTTCCGGCACAAATCAATCGGCTGCCATCAAATGTCCATGCAACGGCCTTCAGTGGGTCGCCGAGTGAATCATCCGGGAACTCCTCGTGCACGAGTTGCCCATCGACCTTCCAGATTCGAAGCTGTCTGTCGGCTGCGACGGCAATCTTCTGACTGTCCGGATGCCATGACAAATCACCAGCTCCAGCTCCGCCTCCAACAATCCCAGGCAGCAGTTGGTGCAGCTTCATACTGGCTGCCTCATAGATGCGAACATGCCCGTCACTACCGCCCGTTGCGAGCCATTTGCTGTCAGGACTGTATCGAGCCACCAGGATCAATCCTCGCGAATGAACGGTGTCCACGTTCCAGCGACCGATCTCCTTGAATTCCGTTGGACGCTCAACCGCCCCTGGAATCGTTGAGCTCTCTTTCATCGTCGTCCAGCGAGGTTCCTCAGAAGCCCACGCAGGAAGTGGCCCGACCGGCCAGAGCTTCGGCTTGTCTGCAGCCCCTGCCTTTCCGACATTGTTTCCGTTGTGTGCCTGGAGTTCCTTTTCGGCAACGACTGGCGACTTCATTTCCCGGGCGTCTGTTGCGTCACTCGCACCGGACGCCTCCTCGCGAATACTGACCTTGCTGCCCGGCTGGACGTCAATGTCCGCCACGACGCCACTGGGAACACGGACAATGGTCTCTTTGCCGTCCTTGTCGCGGATGGTGATGATCAGAATTCCCAGCATCAGCAGCAAGCCGCCCGCACCAGCCACGAGAGCCAGTTTGTTCCCACGCGGTGGTCGCGGTGGGGTTCGTCGAACAACAGGCTGCGGAACGATCGTCGCTTCAGCGATATTTGTGCTGGCGATCGACTCAATTGGGGCCCGAGAACCGTTGCTCAGAGTTTCCAAGCTGCCTGCCGTGACTGCCGACGGATTCTTCATCGCCTGTTCGATATCCGCCAGTCGCTGGCTCACGAGGCTCGCCGATTGTGGTCTCTGATCTCGATTCTTCTTCACAAGCTCAGCAATCAAACTCGAGAGTTGCGGATGAATCTCGGGAGACACAGCTTCAATCGGCCGCGGTTCCTGATGCACCACCGCCATCAGCGTCGCGGTCAGATTATTGCCTTCAAAGGCCGGCTTTCCGGTGGCCAGATGATACAGCACACTGCCCAGACTAAAGAGGTCGCAGCGATGATCGACATTCTGTCCCTGAGCCTGCTCGGGGGCCATGTACTTCGGTGTTCCGAGAACCATGCCGGACTGCGTCAGTTCGGTATCATCGGAGACGGATCGAACAAGGCCAAAGTCAAGAATCCTCGCTCGCCCGGTCTTCTGTTCAATCCAGATATTGTCCGGCTTGATGTCGCGATGAATCAATCCTCGCTCGTGAGCAGCCGACAGTCCGGCCGCGACCTCCTTGCCAATACGAACAACCTCAGACTGCTGCAGCCGGCCTTCTCGCTCAAGCTTCGTCTTGAGCGATTCGCCCTTCAGAAAAGGCATGGCAATAAACGGTACACCCTGGTCTTCCCCGACCTGATAAATGTGTACGATATGGTCGTGCTCAATCGCTGCGGTACACTGCGCTTCACGCAGAAATCGATCCTTCGCTGATCGACTGGCGGCAATCGACGGCTTCATAACCTTTAAGGCCACTTGCCGCTTTAGCAGCGGATCCTCAGCGAGAAAGACGACTCCCATTCCACCTCGACCCAGAATCTGCAGCACACGATAATCCCCCAGTCGCCCAATCTCATCCGCCTGCTGCGCCGGGGCTAGATAACTTATGTCGTCAGAGGAATCGAAATCGGCTCTTGAGGGCTTCGAACTTCCCTGAACATCATCAGCCCCCAGCGACATGCTGATTTGGGTCTGCTCCGGAAGTGCTGTCGCTGAGTCAGTTCGCAGCTTACGTGCTCGGTCGATCAAAGCCTCGACAAGCACTTCGTCGCGGGAATCTTCAAAGCGGATCGCGCTGGCTTGCCGAAACGCGGTGATTTCATTGTCCGGAAAGAGTGTCTCGGCACTCAGCGCACAGGGCTCGCATTCCAGCAAATGAGCCTCAATCCGGCGGACAGAATCAGAGTCCGATTGACCTGCCAGAAGTTTGAGCAGATGGGAAGGATCAGGGCAGTCTGAACGATTCATGGCACATCTCAATATCGGAAACAGTCGACAGGGTTTCTGTTTGTGTACTACGCACGAGACGTTGGCATCATTTCAGAGCGATTCCGTTTTATTCCAGCAGACCAGCGAGCTCATCGCGCAACCTCTTTAATACGCGGCACTTAGCAACACGAACTGCATTCGGAGAAATACCCAGTTCCACAGCTACCTCCACTGCGGATCGGTCTTCCGCGACGTATTTCCAGCAGGCCGTCCAAGTGACCGGCTCAAACTCTGCGGCAATCAACTTCTTGGCCCGTTCGATCAGAAAGCTGCGGTATTCGACTTCGTCAAATGCATCGGAGCGATGGCCCGAGGCGACTTTCTCCATGAAGGACGAGTGTTCAGTGCCCGGTCGGAGAACATTGCGGCGATTCCAATCGCGTGCCTTGTTGAGCGTAACCGTGTGCAGCCAGCCTCGAAATCGCTGGTTCGCGTTGTACTCAAACGAAGCAAGCTTTACGACGAGCGTTGCGAGGATGTCCTGCACCAGATCGGCCGCATCGGTCGCGTTCAGTCCATGTTGCCGGGACCAATAGAACATCAGCGGTGTGTACAGCTCCACGAATCTTTCCCAGGCGTTCTCAGCGTTGGGTTCTTTGAGCCGTTTAAGGAGGTTGACTGAGGTTCTATCCACTCTTGAAGCACTCAAGGAAGTTCAGCCTACAAAAACAGGGCTGGTAAAAAGCAATTTGCGAAGCATATTCAGCTTATCTGAGATGCTTAGTCTTTGCTGACTTCTGAGTTTTAGCCAAACCCTGAGGGGGGCGTCAACTTGCCCTCGGAAAAGGCAGCAACACCCTTGGAACCCGAAGGGGCGATCTGACCTTTCTGCTGTGGTGCAAAATGATGCCGCTGCTGCCGTTGGTCTCTTGAGAATTCAGTAAGTCCCGCGGTGCGTCTTCGGGCACTGGCATAGTCCGGGACGAGGGGTCACCGCGATGCCGAAACCGTACACGGTTCACGATTCTGTCGGCTCTTGCTCGACAACTTTCCGACGCGGAATCACATTATCATTCCGACCCGAACAAGCCCCTGAAGAAGGAAATGATGCCCAACACAAACAGCACAGGCGGATAGAAGAAAATCCTGTCACCCATCAAACCGACAACAAACCAGACGGCCGCGCCAACCATCATCAGGATTCCAGTGCCCATGACTCCCCAATTCGTACCGGAACTTTGGCGAGCTTCTGATGGCGGAGCTTCATAGGCATCGCCTCGCGATTCGGATCCACGTGAGGAAGCTGCTCGTCCCTTTTTCTTCGGCGGCATTGCAGAGGGTGCGTCATTGTAGCTGTCGTACGAATCCCAATTGTCACTTCCGTACGTGTCGTCGCTTGTCTCCTCCACCCAATTATTGTCCTGAGGTTCTGCACGGCGTGCCTTCTTCGGGCGTGAGGTTGGCGTGCTCTGCGGTCGTTCCGCTGCAGCACTTCGCGTCGACGGTGCTGAGGTTACCCGTCGAGGTGCGGGCCTTTCAGGAGCCTCCTGAACATTCGCCGCAGGTATTGAAACCACTGACTGACACTTCGGGCATTTCACCTTCTTCCCGGCCGCCGTCGAAGGGACAGACAATTTGCCAGTGCATTCACCGCACTGGAATACAATCCGATCGCTCATGAGAGTTTATCCCTTCGATTCTGGTGAGACAGCCAACACGTTTTAGAACATTGATCGATAAGGCAGGTTGGTCAGGAGACCCGCCAGAGACGCACGTTATTCCACGGCGACAGTGATCGACCTCTCCGGAAGGCTTCTCTCGGCTTCACAGTGTTCCACAACGATTCTTTCTGCTCGATCTTTTCCGACTTTGATGGTGTAATTTCCGAGTCCATAAACGGGCGGAACAAACGACGGCCCCTCGGTTCTAACGGAATACAGCGTCTCACCGGTCGCTTCTTCGATTACCTGCACAACAGCCGACTCAGAATTCTGAAAACGCAACTGCGGCAACCAACCGACTGGTGTTCGCCCATCATTGTCCTTCATCGCAACCGTGATCGGCCAGCCCGGGAACTGTGCGGAGTCACCGTCGTCCACGTTCGCAAAGCGAGGCCAGCACTCGAATGTAACCGTGCCCTTTGCTTTATCGAATCGAGCAATCCCGTAACCATCAGCTCGCTTGAGTTCATCACGCGGATCTTCAGGATTTGCATAGGCCATCATCGTCATGTGATTGCCAAGCCCATCAAGATAATCACCAGTCCAGGGAAGAGGACTATTCGCAACGGCATGAGGCCCCGCCTTCTCATCTTCCGGATGCCACCACCGTCCGTAGATTGTGTTGACGATCGCCGGGCTGGTGAAAGCATAAGGTCCATCTCCAAAATTATCGATGCCGTGTTTCACGACGACCGCCAAATGCTGATCGCCGCAAAGATGCGGAGCCCACGCTTTGCGAATTTCCCGCAGGGCCGCGCGGCGAGCGGATTGAGGCCAGCCGTTGCAGTCGAGATCTGCCAACAGCCTGTCGTTGCGTCCGCCATGCATATGCACCGCGCCGCAGAAAGCAGTCTGCGACAGCACGCATTTCATGCGAGCCCCTGTCCAGTCTTCCGTCCATTGATTCAGAAATTTCAACTGCCGCTCACCCAACAACTGCAACCCCGGCACATCGACAGCCGTACGATCATACTTCGGATCGGTGATGTGGTCCGGTCGTGGGCCCAGTTGAGGAATCGTGCCTTCGGGTCCGGTCTTGAATTTTCGATCTTCCAGAATTGCAAAGTCGACGCCACCGACGCGCAGGCGAGTGTAATAGACGCCGATTCCCTGTTGCACCGGCGTTGAATCAAACGGCTCCGGCAAATGCCAGGTCTGACATCGCTCCACCATATTGACATAGTCTGCGGGATAAAAATAACCTCCATCGGAGCCCGTTGCTTTGCTGGATTTTTTTCCGCTGGCTCCCCAAAGATTCGGATGTCCCACATCATGATCATCAGGAATCGAAACAACCGGCCGGTCTTTGAGAACGTCACGGAACTGAACGCCCCACTCAAGCCATCCGAACGTATGCTGGGTGTGGTGGTAAGACTGATCTCCGGCAAAGAACAAAAGGTCCGGATCCTGCTTGCGGAGATTCTCCACGATCGTGACTCGCGGGCCAGGCGTCCGGCTTGAATTACATGACAATGTTGCCACAACGATCGTTGATTTATCGACAGGGTCTCGTCGAATCGTCCCTTCAAAAGAAGACTGCTGAGCGAGGCGAACGCGATAAGCGACATCTCGGGAGTTATCCCAGTTATCAATTTGAAAGTGCGCACTCCAGCCGGGATAAATCACTCGCGATTCTGCAGCCTGCTTCCATTCGTCGCCCACGCGAAACTCAAGTGTCGCGGTGCGTGGTTCGTCCGGCATCAACGGATACAACTGGGCGCTGAGTCTCAGCACTCCATGATCATGCGTGTACAACGCAAAAGCGACCACCTCATTGCGAGGCACCAATAGCCTCGCGTCCTGTGGCTTGCCCTTATTGGGCCCTCGCTCCACCGTCGTCCGCCTCCACCATTCTCCCGTCGCGTCTGAATCCAGACGAGGATTCTCGGCTCCGAACGGGTGCGGGGTCAGCTCTTCAGCAGCGCGACTCCTGGTGGACCCAGAGACCAGTAACATCATGACACCGGCAGCGATCACAAATCTTCGAACGGCAGTAAGCATTAACAATGCATCTTGACAGAGGATGTGTTCTCGGTTTTTCAAACGATCAGTTAGCCTAAGGCCCCAGCGAACAAATAACCTACCCTCCAACTCATGGCGAGCGGTTGGCGTTAGCCGACCGGTATGCCGTTCTGCCGGCCGGTTCACACCGGGCCGCTCGCCGAACTGGTCTCTTATTTCTTTGCCGCTGCCTCAGGGCTGGAGATTAGACAACATCTGAGCACTTGGCCACCGTTGGGCCGGTGTGATATTGAACGAAGGTTATGGAGTTGCAGAGGATTTCCAGGTGAGAACCTCTTTACTGGCATCATCCTTGGCCCACCTCTCTTCACACAGTCCCTGAAAACGAATGAACTGTCGATCGTTGAAGTCGTTTGGGTGAAAACGCCAACTGTAGTTGCCAAACCACGGTTCCGCCGGCACAAGGGCGGGAGCCCAATCGTTCCGCCTCCGGCTGCAGCAGAAGATGTCCCGTGACTCTGTACCGGTCCTATTGGAGCGGAATGCAGTATTTCACATTTACGCAACCACAATAGGGATCAAGACTGAGTCCGGCAGAAAGAACTACGGAAATCCGCGACTACACACAGGTCGCAGCACGCCCGCAAAGTCGCTGGTTGTTCTTCGATTGGAGTGTCTACAATACAGGCGGCCAGCGGCGGCTTCTCGGATGAATTCCACCGCTTCCTGAACATCTGGATGAGGTTTGCATGCGTCGATTGTTTTTGAGCATCTTGATTGTCTGCCATCTGACCGTAGCCGGATCAGCGGTCCGCGCTGACGAGCCAAAAGTTGACGAATCTGTCGGCAATTCCGGCACCATCCCGAACCTGAGCTTCAAACTGCCGACGCTGGATGGTCAATTAGTCGCGATCGACAAAACTCCGGATGTGAAAGCGACGGTGGTTTGCTTTCTGGGGGCGGAATGTCCCCTGGTGCAGCTCTACAGCCCGCGATTGACGGCATTCGCGAACGAGTTCTCAGCACAGAGGGTTCGATTTGTCGCAGTCAACAGCAACCGTCAGGACACTGTCGATGATATTCGCAGCTACCTGACTAAACACGTATTGCCGTTCCCTTATGTTCGTGATGAAGGCAATGTAGTGGCCGATCAATTTGGTGCCACGAGAACTCCCGAAGTCTTTGTACTGAACTCAGAATTGCAGATCGTTTACCACGGTCGCATTGACGATCAGTATGAACCCGGTATTAATCGTCCTGCAGCAGCTCACAATGATCTGCGAAACGCTATTGAACAGACTCTGGCCGGGCAGCTTGTGGCCGTGGCGAAGACTGCCCCTGTCGGTTGCATGATCGGAAAAGTTCGTCGTCCGGCGACACCACCCGCCGTGACCACCGCGCAGGTCACGTATTGTGATCGGGTCGTCCGAGTGTTACAGAAGCATTGCGTTGAGTGTCATCGTGCGGGAGAAATCGGCCCGTTTGCATTGGACTCTTACGAAGAAGCCGTTGGTTGGGCGGACACATCTCTGGAGGTCATCGACAATGGCCGTATGCCTCCGTGGCATGCGTCGTCTGAACACGGCTCGTTCGCGAATGCTCGCGATATGTCAGCGGCCGACAAGGAGATTATTCGGCAATGGATCGCGGGCGGGATGCCGAAAGGTGATGAGTCGAAGATGCCGGAACCCGTCAAGTTCGCAAGTCTCTGGGCCGACGGTCAGAAGCCTGATCTCGAAATCGCCATGCGGTCAACCCCTTATAAAGTGCCGGCTGAGGGAACGGTGGAGTATCAATATTTTGTAATCGATCCCGGCTTTACGGAAGAAAAATGGGTCAAGGCGGCTCAGGTGATTCCCGGCAATCGTTCGGTTGTGCATCACGCGATCGTGTTCATCCGGCCGCCGGACGATCAGCCGTTTCGAGGCGTGGGCTGGCTCACCGCCTATGTTCCCGGGCAGCGAATGATCCCGATGCCTCCAGGCCATGCGCGGCGAGTTCCTGCGGGATCGCGTCTGGTCTTTCAGATGCATTACACAACGAACGGGACTGAGCAGGAAGACCTTTCTAAAGTCGGTGTGATTTTCGCCGACCCCAAAGACGTAACGGATGAAGTCATCACGCTGATCGGGATTGATCAGGAATTCGAGATCCCGCCACATGCTGAGAGTCATGAAGTCAAAGGTCGAGTTCGCTGGATGCCCAAAGACGGCAAACTCCTGGCCATCGCGCCACATATGCATGTACGGGGAAAGTCTTTTGAGATGTCCGCAGAGAAGGAGGACGGTTCATCGACCTTGCTCAATGTTCCTCAGTACGATTTCAACTGGCAACATTCTTATGTGATGTCCCAGCCGATCCCGCTCGCCGACATTACAAAGCTCAACTTTGCCGCAACCTTCGACAATTCTGAAAAGAACCCGTTCAACCCGGATCCAACTCAATGGGTGAACTGGGGTGATCAGACATGGGAAGAGATGGCGGTTGTGTTTCTGGAGGTCTCAGACCCACTGAAGAAGTCGGAAGAGAAGTCCGGCGAGAATCGGCAAACGCGTACAAATCGTCGACAATCCCCCAACGACTCGACACCTGTGGAGGATGTGCTGTCAGAAGCTGATCGCAGAGCTCGAATTGAAGAGCAGGTGCAAAAATTTGTGAACGACTTCTTTGATCAACTCGACACGAATCATGACGGAGTGCTCATGCGTTCCGAAGCCCCGATCGCATTGCGGACGAAGTTTGGCCAGTACGATCACAACAACGATCAGGCGGCCGACCGCTCAGAACTTGAAGCGATGGCTCGCCGCAGATTCGATCGATAGTCTGCTCATTACTTGCATGCCGGCAGGGGCGTTTCGACCTTGCCCTCGTTACGGCTTCCGGAGATCATTGGGGCGAAAATGAAGGAAATCATCATAACCTGACGCGTGAGCGAGGGATTTTCGGTCACGCTGCGGAAAACGCAAAAACACAATCCCTCGCTGACGCAGCGGGTTGGGATTGTCACACGCGCAACTTCAAAACGCGTCAGCGAATGCTATTTATATCCTTTAAGGAGCTGATCAGTGGGCAGCACTTCTCTGTCACTCATCTTTCCTTCTATGGGCAATCCTGATCTCTTCGCCGCGTGACTGGAGTTTCTTCGGGGCGAACGACTTGGCGAAGATCACTTTGACAGGGTCGCTCCGTACAAGCCCGCTGCTGACGATCGAACTTTTCATTCTTCGTCGCGTGGAGAATAAAGATCTCGCCGCAGCCATGTGAAAAATTTGGCGGCCGCTACAATTCGGCGAGTTGTCATTATTCTGAAAGGACTGCTGATATGAAAATGGACTCGATGGTTCTGCGAGTTGCGGTAGCCGTATGTGCGTTCTACACCGTCAAGCCGCTGCTGGCTGCGGACGGTGAACCGGCCCTGATTCGCACAGTGGAAGGGATTTCTGAATATCATCTGGAGAACGGCATGAGGGTGCTGTTGTTCCAGGATAAGTCCAGTCCGAAAGTCACCGTCAATCTCACGGTCATGGTCGGGTCACGCCACGAAGGTTATGGCGAAGCCGGGATGGCTCACCTGCTGGAACACATGGTCTTCAAGGGAACACCCACGCATCAGAATATTCCCAGGTTGTTGCAGGAACGAGGAGCCGAGTTCAACGGAACCACCTGGCTTGACCGCACCAACTATTACGAGACTCTTCCGGCCAGCGATGAGAACCTGGAATTCGCGTTGAAACTGGAAGCGGATCGCCTGGTCAACAGTTTTATCAGTGCCGATGATCTGGCTAAAGAATTCTCCGTGGTTCGCAGCGAATTCGAACGCGGTGAAAACAGTCCTCAGCGAGTTCTCATGCAGCGAGTCACCGCGGCGGCGTTTGAATGGCACAACTATGGCCAGTCAACCATCGGTAACCGTGCGGACATCGAGAAAGTTCCGGCAGACAGCCTGCGTCGTTTTTATCAGAAGTATTACCAGCCGGATAACGTGGTCCTGGTGATCGCAGGCAAGTTCGATGAGAAGAAGTCTCTGGAGTTTGTAAAGAATTACTTCGCCGTCATTCCTCGTCCAGAGCGAAAGCTGGAGCCGACGTATACCGAAGAACCAGCTCAGGACGGCGAACGCATGGTGACGCTGCGACGTGTTGGCGATGTGGCTCTGGCGGCAACGCTCTACCACATTCCGTCAGGCGGGCATCCGGATTTCGCCGCGGTCGATGTTCTCTCCACGATCATGACCAGCGAACCTGCCGGACGCCTTTATGAATCTCTGGTGAAGCGGCGAGTCGCCGCGAGCGTCTTTGGAATGACCTTCGCGCTGCATGATCCTGGTACGCTGTTGTTTATGGCCGAGGCGACTCAGGGAACCGACGGGACAGCTTTGGTGCAGAGCCTCATTGAATCGTGTGAAGGCACTGCAGAGAAAGCCTTCACTCCGGAAGAAGTGGAACGTGCCCGGTCTGAGCTTTTGAAGCAACGTGAACTGACCGTCGCCGATTCCCAGCGTGTTGCGATCGAACTCAGCGACTGGGCTGCTCAGGGCGACTGGCGACTGTTTTTTCTTTACCGCGATCGCCTGGAAAAAGTGACTGCTGAAGATGTGACTCGTGTCGCAGCCGCGTATCTGATTCGAAACAACAGAACCGCGGGCATCTATGAACCCACAAAGGAAGCTCAGCGGGCAACCATCCCTGCGACACCGGATCTTGCGGAAATGATTGGCGACTACAAGGGTCGGTCTGATGTGGCACAGGGTGAAGAATTCGATGTGAATCCCCTCGCCATCGAAAAGAGGCTCGCACGGTCTGCTCTGTCGTCCGGAATCAAAGTCACGCTTCTCCCGAAGAAGACGCGTGGTTCGATCGTCAATCTGCGACTCAACTTCCGCTACGGCAATGCAGAAGCTCTGCAGGGCCTGGCCGTTGCCGCCGAGCTGATGCCGCAGATGCTGAATCGTGGTTCGGAGAATATGACGCGTCAGCAGATCACCGATGAACTTAACAACTATCGTGCACAGTTGCGGGTTTCCGGCACACCGGGCGTGTTGTCAGTCTCTGTGCAGACAAGTCGCGAGAACATCGCGAAGGTTCTGGACATTGTGAAAGAGATTATGAAGCATCCACTCTTCCCGACAGACGAGCTGGAGATTATCCGTGAAGAGCAGATTGCTCAGATTAATCAGCAGATGTCGGATCCCATTGCCCTGGCGATGACAAACGTCAGCCGCAGGATTTCTCCTTATCCGGCTGATGATCCACGCTATGTGCCCACGATGGAGGAAGAAGCCGAACGTGTCAAAGCGGTCACGGTCGAACAGATTAAAGATGTTTACTCTCGCATGTTGTCGTCAGCCGTTGGTGAACTCACGATCGTAGGTGACTTCGATCCGGATCAGGTGCTGCCGGCCGTTGACGAGTTTACTTCAGGCTGGACTTCGGAGATTAAGTTCGAACGACTGGCTCGTGTTTCGGTGAACAACGAGAAGGGCGAACGTGAGCAGATCGTGACTCCGGATAAGCCCAACGCTGCCTACATCGCGGCGATGACAATTCCGATGCGAGATGATCATCCGGACTATGCAGCGTTATCGATCGGTAACTTCGTATTGGGCAGCAGCGGCCTTTCGTCTCGCCTGGGTGATCGTTTGCGACAAAAGGAAGGACTCTCGTACTCCGTTCAGTCCAGCCTGCAACCATCGGCCGTCGATGAAAGAACGACATTCTTCCTGTTTGCAATCTCGAATCCGGACAATGCCCCCAGGGTTCACGAAGCGATTCAGGATGAACTTAAACGGCTGCTGAACGACGGGATTACCGCGGAAGAGCTGGAAGCGGCCAAGGCCGGATATCTTCAGGAACAGCAGGTTCAGCGCACAGAAGATCGGGCCATCGCTCAGACGCTTGAAGCTTATGCATTCATTGGTCGAGATATGAACTTTGTGGCCGAATACGAGGACAAGATCAGCAAGCTGACGATCGAAGAAGTCAACGCTGCGTTGAAGAAGCATATCGATCCTCAACGCTTGTTCATTGTTCAGGCAGGAGACTTTAAGGCCGAGCAGTCGAAGTGAGTAACAAGGCCAACAGAATAAGGCCGCTTGAGGAGGGAAAGCTCGCCGCTTCACGCAACGGGAACCGTTCGAAGCGTGGAACTTTGTGAGCCGATCGGCAGCGATGGACTGCCGTATCAGTGAACAGGGGCTTTCCTGGGTGCAATCGCGGATGGTTGTTAAAGTGGCCTCTTTCTGCCGGAAAGGACTTTCGCCGCAGGCGAACCTGGTGCGACGTGCCAATGAGACGGCAAGCCGATACGGACGGTTCACATGCACAGAGGTCGCGGCAAGCCGCGAAGTCCTGCCCGGCAGGCAGGACCTGCCGAAATCCGCGACTACACCCGGTTTCCCTTTCCAGCCGCCGATGAGGCCACGATCACAATACTTTCAAGCCGTTCTGTCGTTCAACGAAGGACATGATCCTATGAGTATTTGGCGATGGAGTCAGAAATTCGATGCCCTTCCGGAATCCGCTCAGATCTCACTGGGTGAAGGGAATACGCCGCTGGTGAGATCTCGGCGGATAGGCCCGGAAGCTGGTCTGAAGAATTTGTTCTTCAAGCTGGAGTGTTGTAACCCTTCGGGGTCTTACAAAGATCGATTTGCTGCGTCCGCAATTTCTCATATGGTGGCCAATGGACAAACGCGTTGCATTGCCACGTCGAGCGGCAACACCGGCGCGTCGCTGGCTGCCTACTGTGCTGCCGCAGGAATCGACTGCCGCATCGCGATCGTTGAAGGCGCGCCGCTGGGCAAGCTGAAACAGATGATAGCCTACGGCGCGAAGATCGCACGTGTGCGACGATTCGGGACGGATCCCACCATTTCTGAACAGGTTCTCAGCAGTCTTTGGGCGATCGGTCAACGCCCCGGATATGCTCTTCAGATCAGCGCGTTTGTGTATAGTCCGGCAGGAATGTCGGGAGTTCAATCACTCAGCTTTGAGCTGGCTGAACAGTCTCCGTCATTGGTTGATCATGTGTTTTGCCCGGCCGGAAGTGGTGGACTTTGTATCGCAACGGCTCGGGGATTTCAGCAGTTGCTTGCCGATGGAGTTCTCTCGAAACCAGCGGCCGTCCATTGTGTTCAGCCCGAGGGAAATAACACCGTCGCCGGTCCGTTACGACAAGGCCTGCTCAAGGCTCAGGCGGTCACCTGCACCACAAAGATCAGCGGCCTGCAGGTCGCGAGCGTGATTGATGGCGATATCGCCGTCACCGAATGCCGCGCGACAGGCGGTACCGGACATCTCGTGGCCGACGACTACGTCTGGGCTTTGCAGAAACGACTGGCGCGCGAAGAAGGAGTGTTCTCGGAACCCGCTGGCGTGGCCGCACTGGCCGGAGCACTTCAGGCTGCAGCGGCCGGGGAGATCGATCCGGAATCCACGATTATCTGTTTGGTAACGGGTTCCGGGTTTAAGGATGACGCGGCGATTGATCGTATGAATGCCAACGATGATTGCCCCACCATCGACGCTGATCAACTGGACGAATGGTAAGCCTCCCGTATAGCAAAGTTCGCCAGCGCGTTCTCCGTAGAGTGTAACAAGTGAGCCCAGGCGAACGCAGGCTCACCATCAGAGTTAACTCAGGCTCACAATTGTCGCTGCTCCCGGTCCACCATTTCTCTCGCCATCAAGTTGAAGCCGGACGTTTTCTTCAGGACTGTTCCTGCGGCGCATCCGCAGCCCATAGATCACGAATCCTGGCGAGCTTACGCTTAATCGTGGCGACTGACAAACTCATTTCCGCGGCGATCTCGGTGACTTCGTATCCTTCCATTCGCTTCACCGCAATGGTTCGCAGCACCTCGTCCGGCAGGGCGTCGATTCGTTCCCGGCACTCGCTCAGAAGTTCGTCAACCAAGCGATGCGGGGCAGTGATGCTGGTCACATTAACGCGACCTTCCGCAACCAGATGAAACACTGAGTCACCTCGCACAAGTCCATCGCCGCGTTTCTCGGCCGCTTGTCTTTGTTGAAATGCGTGCGACTTGCGAGCCATCATGGTAATCAGGATTCGCCAGAGTTCGTGGCTGTTTGTCAGCGTCTTAAGTCGTCCAGCTTCTGCGGCTCGAAAGAAGCTGTTCATGGCGCTCTGAGCAATATCGTCCTCGTCTGCGATTCGCTGATCCCTGAGAGAGACTCGGCCGCGAGCATATGTCACGATCCGCTCATAAACAGACCGCCAAAGCTCCGCGCACGCCTCTTCATCGCGGCTGTTCTGAATTCGCAGCAGCAACTGAGTCAGTTCGCCCACATCTCCGTTCGACGTCAATTCTGCGTCCCCTGATGTTAACCCCACGATAGGTGCAAGATATCGCTGCTGCGGTTTACCATCGGCGTACGCCAGCATGCAAGAGAAGTCCGGAGGCATCTCACAAAACACGTTCGCCGGTGTGAATCATCAACCGCGGTCCTCTTTCCCGACTTTCAGTCCCCTGAAGCTGCCGAGTTCCAAAAGTGGTTGAGGAGCACCGTCGGCGATTTCGGTAGGTTCTCCTTGCCAAGCTCATCTTTACCCAAATTTTTATAGTGAATTCTGCATTCGGCACCAACGCGACGATGATTGCGTGATGCAGCTTTTCCGTGGCGACCAGTTGCGATTGGGATTCAGCCCGCCTCTACGTCGGTGGAACCCCGGATTGGAAACGACCAGCGTTTCTCAATCGGAAAACATCCGTGAAATACAGGCCGTTGTCGCGTATCATGCGTTCACTGAACGGGCAACCGCCTCAACCCGGCGAAGATTGAGGCGGTTGCTCGAAGCGCTGACTATCACGGATAAACGCTGACTTTCATAGAAAGAGATCGCTGTGCAACGCCCTCATGGAAATGCGGCTCCTCTGCCTGCCCCCACTGTGCTGATGACCGAAGGTTGGCACTGTCTTCATGTTTACTATCGAATTAATCAGCAGGCCTTGATGGCTCTGGATCCTGCGGAGCGAGCTCATGGTCGAGCCGAAGTGGTGGACATTCTCAATCCCGAAGGGGACTACGTTCCGGTGCGTATGCAGGTGTCTGTCGTCTCCGGGCATCGGGCTGATTTTGGTCTGATGATGATGGATCCTGATCCGCTGAAAATCGACGCGATCACTCAACGACTTCGTGCCAGTCGCCTTGGGACAGTTCTGGAGCCGACCTACTCTTTTGTTTCGATCACCGAAGTCAGCGAATACGTCCCGACGATTGAACAGTATTCAGAACGACTCGTTCGCGAAGGAACCAAACCTGAAGATCCTGCATTCCAGGCCAAGCTCAACGCGTACAAACAGCGACTGCCAGTGATGAACCAGCAGCGTCTGTATCCGGATTTTCCTCCGTTTCCGGTGATGACATTTTATCCGATGAACAAAGCTCGCCATCCCATGGCGAACTGGTACGCTGAGCCATTCAGTTTCCGCAGCGATCTGATGGCCGAACATGCCACATCAGGAATCAAATTTGCCGGGCGAGTTTCTCAGTTGATCACCGCATCAACAGGCTTTGATGACTGGGAATGGGGCGTGACATTGTGGAGCCGTGCCCCGGAACACATCAAGGAAATCGTCTACACGATGCGTTTTGATAAGGCCTCCGCGAACTATGCCGAGTTCGGGCCGTTCTATGTCAGCTACATTATGTCAGCCAAAGAAGCTCTCGAACATCTTCGCGTGTGATGGCACTCGTTAACTGGACCGCGCCATGTTTGCCTCGTGAACGAGGTCCCCTCTCCCCCTCGGGGCTGACTGGACCACACAAGTCAACGGCGGCGATTCTTGCCTGTTTTTGTCTGGGTTTGGGTTTGGCGGGATGGCGAGACGAGATGTTTCTTCGGTGTCACTTTTCTCGTGGACGGACAGGTAGCTGATTCGAACGATGTGATTGACCATGCAAGGATCGCATGAGGAGTTTTGCTGGACGGTTCACCACGATTTTGGTGAAGTGTTCAGAGTCTGTGCATGGACGATTTGAGCATGACTGCCACATTGAAAGATGAAGTTCGCCAGGCCGATCCGGGTGATCAGCGACTCAACAAGCGTCTGTAAAAGATTATCGAGCAACTCGGAGCAAGTCCGACGCTGAGTATTCCTGCAGCCACTGATAGTCGTGCCGAAATGGAGGCAGCGTATCGATTCTTCGACAACGACGACGTGACGCCGCAGAAGATTCTGCAGCCGCACATCAACGAGGAAGCTGGATCGATGACGTACGGGCCACCAAATGTTTGTTTGGCAATTCCGTCAAAGTGAGCGCAAGAACGGCAAAGATCGCAGTGACCAAACACAAACGAGAACAGTCGCGAGATGCTCGCATCGCAAATGTCGAAATCCGAGCCACCACAGTGACGCTGTGTCCGCCGTATCGGTACGATCGTACGCTGCCTCCGATCACGGTGAACGTCTTTCTGGTTGAAGAACCCAATCCTCCGGCGGGCTGCGAACCCATTCAATGGCTGCTGGTCACGACACTTCCAATCGGGAAACCTTCGGCCCAAAACCCTGACCTCTCTTTTTTTCAAATTACAACTTTGTGTGGTACAGTGAGCGATACGGGGGAGAAGGTGGCCGATAGGCTGGATGAGGGGCTTTCGCCGATGGAAGCGTTCTAAGCCGCCGCAAAAACCGCAACGCCATAAATCAGTGCTTCGAAAACTTTTCGTAGAGCGATGCATAGACACCCTGCTCCTGAATGAGTGCATCATGAGTTCCTCGCTCAACAATGCGACCGTGATCAAGGACCAGAACCTGATCGGCGTTACGAATCGTGCTCAGCCGATGAGCCACTACGAATGCCGTACGTCCGGTGAGAAGTATCTCTAATGCCTTCTGCAACCGCGATTCCGTGGCGCTGTCGATGCTGCTGGTGGCTTCATCAAGAATCAGAATTGCCGGCTCAGCCAGCATCGCCCGCGCGAAGCAGATAAGCTGTCTCTGTCCGGAACTTACGGTCGCTCCCCCTTCACCGACAGATGTCTGAATCCCCTGCGGCAATGCCAGAAACAGATCTTCGCAATCCAGTTTTCTCAGCACGTCGTGAATATCGTCATCGGTCGCGTCCGGTTTGGCAAAACGAATATTGTCGGCAATCGTCCCGCTGAACAGGAAATTCTGCTGCTGCACAATCCCCAGACGACGATGCAGCGAGTGTCCCTGTAAGCTGCGAATATCGTGACCATCGATCAGAACACGTCCCG
The DNA here is from genome assembly GCA_044235005.1 of Planctomycetaceae bacterium. GTDB lineage: Bacteria > Planctomycetota > Planctomycetia > Planctomycetales > Planctomycetaceae > SXXK01. The sequence goes on from JBIIIF010000002.1 coordinate 38,136, forward strand.
TATTCGCCAGATAAAACCGACACACCAGATTAATGATGGATGACTTCCCACTGCCCGTATGACCGACCAGAGCGATCACTTCTCCGGGATGCGCCTCAAAGGAGATTTCATGCAGCACCGGACGATCAGAATCGTATCCAAACGTCACATTCTCGAACGTCACATGCCCCTGCACCGCGTCCAGCACGATTGCATCCGGCGGATCTGTCCATTCAGGTTCCGTATCCAGCAGTCGGTAGAGCCTTTCCGCGCCGGCCATGGCGGTCATCGCCTGATTGTACTGATTGCCCAGAATCGAGATCGGCGCAAAGAACAGATTGGCCATAAAGAAGAAGCTGACAAGATCCCCTATCTCAGTCGAATGTCCCGGTGTAAGCACGCGATAACCGCCAACCAGCAGCAGCACGGCCATGAAAATCTGACTGTTCATTTCCAGCAGCGGCAGAAACGTTCCCTGAGTCTTCAGTACGCGAGTATTGTAGTAAGAATGATCGGCGGCCAGTTCGCCGAAGACCGCAGCGTTCTCCTTTTCACGAACGAACCCCTGAGTCACTCGAATTCCCACGACGGACTCCACCAGCGTGGCCGTGACGCGACTGAACGATTCACGCATATTTCTTAACGCGACACTCAGGCGTTTGTGAAAATGCCGATTGATAAACCAAATGACCGGGGCCAGTCCGAGCACGATCAGAAACAGAGACCAGTCGTACCAGATCATGGCCGTGGCGGCGATCGCCATTTGAATAAACTGAACCAGCGTCACATAGAAGACTTCCTGCACGCCGATGCGAATGTCTTCCATGTCGGAAGTCATACGACTGATGACTCGACCGATGCGGTTCGTATGAAACCAGCGCATTGGCATTCGCTGCATATGTTCAAAGAGTTGAGTCCGCAGATCGCTGACGACACTCTCACCCATTTCCAGAGCCAGACGCTGGCGAAAATGCATCACGAACTGAGTCGAAATCGCCAGCAGCGCGAAGCCAATCGCGCCCAGAATGACGCCTTCAACGTCATGCTCTGCGATCGGTCCACGAATGATGGCGGCGAGCACCCAGGTGAGGGCCGGTAGCTGCACGGCTCGAATCATCACCACAATCAACAGCCAGAATCGCTGTGATCCACATGAGCGAGTCGACTCCATGAGTCGTGCGATCAGTCGAAAATCGAGAGGCCTCTGGCGAGGTTCATATTCCCGTTCAATGTGTCGCGTCAGCGACCGAGCAGGAACGTTTACAACAGCCATGAATTTTATCCCGGCCCAGCGATGTCCAGAACATTTCTGAACTGTCTACGGATCGAATTCTGTGGTGAGCAGAATCTGTGACAACAGGAACTCTTCCGTACGCGGCGACGATTGATCGCATGATCTGAATGATCATCCCCGCGAACGCGAGGCGAAAAAATTCCGCCCGAAGAATATCACACAGGATAGAACAGTCAGCGGACACACTGCGAGTCGAATTCCTCAACGCCCGGCAAAACGCGAAGACCTTCGGGAATTAGCGTTCCCGAATCCGGGACCATGGCACCAAGGCATGGAGTTCTTTGTCATACTTCCCCCAATCGAGTCGCAACGCGAATTCGCCCGCCGAGTCACGGCAGCGGAAACACTGAAGAAAGCCCACCGAGTGTCACTGGCGGAACCGGATGCCTTGTTTGCTTCACTTCAGCATCGGGCGTTTCGCGGGGGACTGTGATTCTGCGAAAAGGGTGCATAGGTCGTATAGGACTTATCGTGCTTGACCTTTCACTTGCCTTTTGCACCATAGGGCGGCACACTTGTCGGCTTAGGGGTCAGCAGAAGATAATCGGTCCTTTAAGTCAGATATGACCTATTGTCTTCACTATGCCCTCTCGCTGATTTTTGTTGCCGATCTTGTCTGCCGAAAAAAGGGCTTCACCGATGACCTCCGGTTTTATCCCAGCGCATGGCGGTTACCGGGATCTGTTGTCGTATCGGAAGTCGCTGATTGTCTACGACGCGACAGTACAATTCTGCAAGCGGTTCCTGGACAAACGGGATCGCACGGTAGATCAGGTGGTGCAGGCAGCTCAATCGGGCAAACAAAACATCATCGAAGGCAGCATGGCGTCAGGAACTTCCAAAGAAACGGAAATCAAACTGATGAATGTCGCCCGTGCCAGCCTGGAAGAATTGCTGGAAGATTACCGTGATTTTCTGCGAACAAATCATGGTCTCCTGTGGGACAAAAACAGTGAACAGGCATTGTTTGTTCGCAAACTCGGAAGGAAAGACGATGAGTCGTATACGACTTACAGGACCTATTTGGAATCCAGACCTGGCGATGTGGTCGCGAACATTGTCATCTGTCTGATTCATCAGGCCAACTATCTTCTGGATCAACAGATCCGACAGTTAGAACAAGCCTTTCTGAAGGAAGGTGGCCTTCGTGAAAGGATGTTGAAAGCCCGACGACAGGCCCGTGGAGATGGTTGATTGATCGCTGGTGTTTGGCGGGGGAAGAAATGTGTCGTATAAGACGTATAGGACCTATCGTTCTTTTTAAGCTTTCTTCATGTCCCAGTTTTCCTTGCTGCGACCGGATTTTTCCACCGTGTTCGATTCGGCCAGCAAGGCCGAGTCCTCGGCGATTCCGGATTTACGTACATCGTGGTTTTACTCTCGCGAACCCTGAAGTTGGCGGTTCATGGGCCTGCAAGCCCGATGGCGGGCTTACTACCCGAAAGTCTGTTCAGGCAGGACCAACTTGAGGACCTGATTGCGATCCTCGCAAAAGTGCGATCGACGGCGATTGCACACGCCGTTTGAGCAAAGATGCGGTTTTCAGACGACGTACGCAAAAAGTCTGCGTAGAAAAAAAGGACCTGAAGCTGATCGCTCCAGGTCCTTCAGGTTTTTCATGCTTTGACAGTTTTCAGGTCATGAAAACTGATAACCCGGCCAGGACTCGAACCTGGAAAATCAGAACCAAAATCTGATGTGTTACCATTACACCACCGGGTTACTTAGAACTAACACAACCGGGAAAGGCACCTCTTCCGACCACTCTTGAAGCGATCTCACAATATCTCCTGGAGCCTGTCACGGATCTGTTCGCCGTTCTTCCAACATCTGAATCTTAGAGTGACTTTTTCGGAAGAACAAGCTGAGTTCCGCCGACGTCACTCAGAGGAATTTGGATTGCTTATGTTGCGTCCTGGAAATCAACAGCCATCGAGGAATGAACTCGCTGATGGCTGTTCGATGACGACTCGAAATCAGTCATTTCTCAGTCGAATTCCGACTTCGCCAAGCTTCTGGCGGATTTCGTTGAGCGATGTCACACCGAAGTTTCGGCTGGCAAGCAGTTCGTCCGGAGTGCGAGAAACCAGTTGCCCAATCGTCTGAATATTCAGACGGCTCATGCACTTGCGTGAACGAACAGACAGATTCAGGTCGACGACCAGCTTGTTCATCATGGCCTGCTCTTCTGGCGAGAGGCTCTGATCCACAACATGATCGCGTGAATGAATTTTGTGCAGGTGCTGACCGATTCGTAGTCCGTGAGCAGCCAGCAGTTCGCGAATTTCCATCAGCGATGTTTCGCCGAAGTTCTTGCCTGCCAGCAGTTCCTGCTCGCTGACTTCCGTCAGATCGCCCAGCGAATTGATGTTCATCGCCTGCAGGCAGTTGCGGCTTCGCACCGACAGTTCAAAGTCCGTGACCGGACGGCCCAGCAGGTGCTTCATACGAGCTTCCTGACGTGCCTGATCTTCGTCGTAGTACATACCCTGAGTTGCGTCGATGTCCTTCAGGTACAACGCTGCGAATTCATTGTTCGGGTCATACTCACGAACACGTCGGAAGCAGAACGCTGCTGCCTGATAGTTCTCTTTGTCTTCGTACAGCAGGCCCAGATTCAACATCGCCCCTGTGAAGAACGGCGGACGCGAAAGAGATCGTTCGTACAACCGAATCGCTTCTTCGTCATTACCACGCAGACAATTCTCTGCTGCCAGCCAGAACAACGCTCGGGAATGATGAGGATCCATGTCGACAGCACGCTCGAAGTACTCGACCGCTGTCAAAGAGTCGCCGCGATCAGCCCAGATGCAGCCCATCTGGAAAGAGTATTCCGCACGGCTGGCTGCAGAGGCTGCAACGCTGCGCAGAAGTTTTTCAGCATCGTCGATCTTGCCGGAAGCGCGAATCGCACCGGCTCGACGAAGCGCACATCCGACCGGATCATATCCCGCTTTGCCAGCCTGTTCGAATCGATTGGCGGCTTCTTCAGGGCGATGCAACGATGTCAGGCACTGACCATGAATGAACATCGCAACGCCATCGCGAGTTACTCCGGACAGAATCTTGTCGGCCTGAGACTGTCGGGCCAGCAGGTACGCTCCTACACCGGCTCTTGCAAGGAGACCTTCTGACTTTTCGCCCGCTTCAACTCGGCGAGACAATTCGCCGACGCCTTGTCGCACTTCCGTCAATTGTGATCCACTGACGGCGTTCTCCAGCATCGAAAGGTCGCTTGCTGAAAGTGGACCTTCAGATTCGAGGAATTCTTTGATGTTGACCATAATCGCTTGAGGCACTTCTCTGGTTTCCTGTCAGATCGAAAAACATGTGGACACGCTGAATCGTGCCGGCAAAACACCTTTGCCAAACCCACTACGGAAAATGCACATCACTGGATGTAAGATGCACCAGCAGCAACCGGAGCAGCAAATGCCACACCGTCGCAGGATTTTCGAAACCGAAGAGTTTAGCAGGCTTTCTGTGTTGACACAAACCAGACTCGGATTTTCCACAGTGCTGGTGCGTTTCCGGGAACAGAATTCCGCCCGATCTGGCCCCACTGAGGTCTGTTTGTGACGAAAAAACCGATCAACTGCGGCTTCCCGGGCGTTACTGAGGTGCCGTCCCGGCATGACCTGCGGATGGAATCAATCAGACAATCAAGCGGTGCGCCTGTGTTTACTGACGGGCAATGGTCACGCCCTTCAGGAACACGGATCTGATTTCGAACCAGACCCCTACAGGGTCTTGCGGCGTTTACAGCGTCTTAATAAATGTCAGTAACCGATCGTTCAGCTCAAACTTGGCCGACGTAAACAGATCAATCGCCGCCCTGTTTTCTGAATCCACATGCGCCTCAACAAGCTGCACGGATTCGCCTCGAAGCCGGCGACAGATCTCCAACACGAGTGCCTGAGCGTACCCGTGGCGGCGTTGAGATTCGGGCACGAAGATCTCGCGAATGCCGACACTGCGGACTCCCCATTTGGGAATGAACAGGTCCATGCCGATGATCTGACCGCTTGCCACAACTTCCAGGTTCGTCTTTTCCTGTAGCTCAAACCGCAGCGAATCCAGATGCCCAAAGCGAACAAACCACCACCAGGTTTCTTTCGAGGGGCGGTCGGTGATGACCAGATTCAAATGACGTCGATGGCGGAGCAGTTTTGCATTCACGGGATCGCGGCTCTGCAACAGATCGCGACGAAACACAAACGTTTCTTTGCCTCGCACATACCCGCATGAACCAAGGAACTCCTTCCACGCGGCAGAGGAGCCACAAAAGCCGGACGGTTCCAGACCGCCATAGATGCCACAATAAAAGCCGTTTCGGTTTAAACCGCCGCCCGCTTCGATTGTGAGAGCCCCATTGTCTCTTAAATACTCTTCAGCCTGTCGAACCAGTTCCGTCCCGATCTTCCGACGGCGGTATTCGGGATGCACCATCAGGGCTGAGATTATCCCCTGAGTTTTATCCAGATTGCTTTCAGTGGCGTTCACCGCAAAGCTGGCGTGAACATATCCGACGATTCGCTGGCCATCCAGAGCTACGATAAGTCCCTTGCGATCGAAATACGGCGGGGAGCACGCGAATAACTCGAACACGTCACAGGAAAATCCTTCCGCAGCATTCCGCCCCAGCGCGCAGGCATGCCAGAGCTGATGAAGGCGAGGAGGATCCGAGTTGTGATAAGAACGATATTGCACTATCCGTGAGCCCCGGTGTGCCGCCGGGGCGGCGACCGTCTGGAGTTGCAGTTTTTCCGAAGTGTTCTCGCAATTCAGTCCGCTGAACAGTGATCATTGCAGCGTTTGCGAAATTTCCGAGGAGTGGTTTCAATAAAATTCAGCCGCACCGCCTCTGACTGGAAAACGCGAATCTAGCCGACATATGCTATTACAGCAAGGCGTGCATTCTTCTCTGACGCCAACCTTTTGGGGATTGGGGCAATCCGTGACCTGGACCGACCGAGAATTAGCCGCCTGGCTCGATGAACTGCTCCCAGCGGCTCGCATGGCGGAGTTTGAGACCCAACTGAGAGCGGACAAAGCTCTGCAGGCCCGGGTTGCCCAGGTGATTCGTCACCGCGACCAGGGAGGAAATTCGATCGGCGAGGTTTGGCAACGAGCACGCCTGAGCTGCCCGACTCGTTCCGAAATGGGCGGTTTTTTGCTGGGGACGCTGAGCGAAGCCCCCGCGGCTTATGTGGAATTTCACCTGAAGACCGTTGGCTGTCGAGTCTGCCAGGCCAACATGCATGACCTTGAAGAACAGTCGACGCAGGCCGATCATGTCCCTGGCCGCCGCCGGAAATTCTTTGAGTCGTCAGCCGGTTTGTTACGCAGTGACGATGACTCCAGCCGTTTCCTTAACGAATCCAGCAAAGGCTGATCATGAGATGTGTTTGCTCGGCGATGATTCGCTCGGCGTTTGCCTGCCCTGCAATGATTTTCGCGATGTCCTTTGTTATCTCAGTCCCACTGGCGAACGCTGATGATCCGTCAGAACTGATCATCTGGCCCAATGGGCACCCGGAGCCGAAAGTCAGCGCTGAGCCAGCAGAGGCTTTAGTCAAAGGCCCGGACGGGTTGACTCGCCGATTCAACGTGTCTTCACCCAGATTGTTTGTCTACCGGCCGGCAAAAGAGATAGCGACAGGAGCTGCGATCATCGTTGTTCCCGGTGGTGGTTTTGGTCGACTGTCGGACGAACATGAGGGCTCGGACGTCTGCCGCTGGCTGGCGTCCCTGGGAATCGTCAGTATCGAATTGGCGTATCGCACTCCGACGAACAAACACGCCAATCCCGTCGAAGGCCCTGCACAGGATTTACAGCAAGCATTCCTGACGGTTCGCGATCAGGCGGAAGAGCTGAAGATAGATCCTCAAAAGGTCGGTGTGATGGGCTTCTCGGCCGGCGGCCAAACGGCTCTTGTCGCGATGGCGGGCAAAAAGGTGATCTCCTTTGACGGCGATCCTCAGCGAATCCGTCCGAATCTGGCCCTGTTGATTTATCCTTATCAGCTCATGAATTCCGATGCGACGGCGATTCGAGCCGACGTTGATCTGGGTTCCGCACTGCCTCCGGTCTTCATCGCGCAATCGCTTGATGATAAAGCGTCACCCCCGCAGGGCAGCGCGATGTTGTTGATCGAGCTGGTGAAGCGCCAGATTCCAGCGGAGCTGCATATCTACGAAACCGGCGGTCATGGTTTCGGGATGCGACACCGAACTCCGCCTCCCGGAGCCCGCGACTGGTCTGATCGAGCCGCGGTGTGGCTGCGATTGCATCAGTTCGCTGCGGAACTTCCGGGGGATGTTGCCAAGTAGGCTCGCTGCATGATCAGGGAGTGGCCGGTGTTTGTGCGATCACCTCGGCCGCGGCTTCCCGCAGAAGAGAAATCGCCGTCTCAACAATCAGCTCGCCGGAACCCGGCAGAGTGGTCGAGTTTGTGACTTCGTAACTCCCGCCTGCGGCGGCAACTCGTGTCGGAACGTAGATTGTCTCCACGCAATTGGACAGTTCGATCACAAGCGTTGTCCTGAACGGCGACGCCTGCTTAATCGACAACCCCAGTTCAACAAATGCTTCGCCTGGAAGTGCGACGATCGCGACGTCTGTTCCCAGCGTGATCACCGTCATGTCAACCGGCAGAGTATCACCGATTCCGGCCAGTGAACGGCTCAGGCCCCAGGTAATGTGTTCGCCAGTTTTTGCGAACGGTTCCTTGTGTCGCATCTGGTCGATGATCAGTTTCTTATAGGCCGTGACGTGTTCCAGAAACTCAACCGGCTCCTTTCGTTTGGCCTTGTTGAGCACTTCAATGGACTGTTCCACTTCTTCCTGAGTCGCATCCTGCAATGGCAACTGGACGACTCGCGATTTCACTGTCAGCTTCTGGTTGCCAATCGGCTGCAATCCGGGCAGATCACGCACGATCGAATTTCCAATCGACTGGCCAATAACAGCCGCTGTGTTCCGTTCCGTGCTGCGGGGATTGACGTGATTGATGTCGCCGCAACATCCGTTGCCAAAGATTGAGATGACTCCGGCCCCCAACGACTGCTGCAGAGTTCGTTCAATGAAAAACGGATAGTCGGCACTCCATTTCATCCCGCCGACGGTGTCAAGATGCAGGGCGAAGTTGCTGAGAACTCCCACGGGTTTCTTTGCTTCATCGCGAATCATGACGAGTCCGATCTGTGGATCGATCGGCCCGGCGGTTCGGACGAAATCCGGATGATTGGCGGCCATCCATGTCTTCACGCTGCCATCGCGAGTGACAGCGCGGCGATTGAAGGCGACTGCTTCGTTCTGTGTCCCCGAGCCTGTTTCGATAAAGGATGGCTTTGCGTTGGCGAAAGCGGTACAGATCGCATCGACCGGACCATCGATCAGCTTGTCGATATAGTTGGCTCGCATTTCCGGCTGCGGTTCGTTTCCGATTCGCAGATACAGCTCCTTCATGTAATCGGGAGCGGTATGAGAATGAGTTGCGGAGAGAGCGATATGTTCGGCAGGAATTCCGGTCTTCTCAGAAGCACGCTTTCGCACTTCGTTTTTCAGATCTGTTGAGATGCCGATCAGATCGCAGACCACGAGTGCTCCGCTGGTCGCGCCGTCGACGAACACAATCGCGCGGGCTTTCAGAGGATCGATTTCGCCTTCCGCCAGTCGCTCGTGATAATAACCGGCCATGGGGAATCCGACCGGTGGCGTGATATCCGCTTCGGCCACACCTACTCGCAGAGAAACTTCCGAGCCAAATGCGATCAAAGAGGCTGCCTGGGACACAAACAGGAGCACAAAACCAGGGGCGAATACTGAAATGCTTTGGCGCAGGCGTCGAAAAGACAGAGTCATGGAATCACCTTCATAGGTCGGCAGGCGGAAAAACTGGCGGGGGCGAGTCAACTCGCAGAGATCACTGACTGTATCCTTCCTGAACGACGATGACGAGCGATCCGAGGTGACTGATGGCTGAAAGGGGGCCGTCGGCGATTTCGGCAGGTCCGTCCTTGCCGAGGAGGACTTCGCGGCTGGCCGCGACCACTGTGCAACTGGATTGATAAAGTCAGTTGCGATCCTCATTCAGTTGCACACATGGTTCGCCTCGCGGCAATACGAATGCAAAAGTCTTTTCCGGCAGAAAGGACCTGCTTTGACAATCAATGGCGACTAAACCCGGCCGAAGATTGGAGCCCGTATCGCTCGGTGGTGAACTGACGATCCGTGGGTGGAGATTGCATCGGCCGATTCTGCCGATGCGTTGTGATCATCGCCGTGAGTGAGTGATAGTCCGCGGGAACTCGTCGACCCTCGGGTTGCGAACATCAGGAAAACCGGGTTTACTCGTCCGCTCACCCCGAAGCCTTTGTCGATAACAAGACACTTGAGACACGGGTATTTGGAATTGCCGAGCCAGTCGGCGGACTCATGGAGGAGAATCGCTATGTCAGAAGACTCACAGTATCGTCTCACCAATTCTGACGAGTACGAAGAGATCAACAGCGAAGAAGTTGATCGAGTAGTAGAAGCTCTGGATCGACTGATTGAAGGCGTGCAGAGCGAGAACATCAAGCACTATCTCGAAGAAGCCGCCAGCAATATCTATTACCTCGTTTACGAGGAAGAAGAAGATCTGGCTGATGACTCTTTTGAGCAGGCGGCCTGAAAATTCGAGGCTGGGCGGATTGGGGCAGATTGTGCTCCAATCCGCAACTCATTTATAGGCACCTGGCGAAGAGCTGGCCTTAAATCCTGAGCGATCCCAGTGCAGTCTTCTGACTGTTGACTTAATCCAAACCCGCTGCGTGGTTTCGAAGTTCCGCTGTTTCAGACTCCGGGAGGTCAACGGATTGGAGACACAGGGACTTGTTATAACCCGAAGCGTCAGCGACGGATTTACGGAGACCCTGGTAAAACGAGACAGCTCAATCTCTTGCTGACGTTTCGGGTTGTGAAGGCTGCATTGCAACAACAGCCTCTCCATGGGAGTTGGCGCTATTTCCTGCAGTTTTTGCAATCATCATCATCGCAGTGGTCGCAACTCTCGCACTGTGGGTCAGGTAGTCGCGAGAAATAGGCGGGGCCATAGTTCGACATGCCGTCACTGATCGCATAGGGCTCGTATTCCATACGAAAGCCATCACAGGGGCGAGCAAACAAGTGGCCGAATCCTCTTGGCCGAAATTCATCGGGTGCACAGCGTTGGTACTGGGTAAGTGAAGAGGCTCGCGGGCGGTACCAGTTGGTGTACTTGTCGAGCGGCAGTGGGAAATGATTGAATCCGTTTCCGGCAGACCCAGGAGCACCTAAGTCCGGCAAAGCTCGAATATGACGGAAACCATTGAACGCGCCATTTGGCAGCGTGGCATTGCCGGTTCTTACGGCTGCAAATTTTGCGAGTGAATTGGTGGTCTGTCGGGGCTGAGCGGAGCGTGAGCCTTCAACTTGCGGAAGTGCTGCATCCTGAGCCATGCTTGCGGCGTGTACTGTCAGAATTGCAACGACGTAGACGCAGAGTGAAACGAGACGAACCATGAGTGTCATCCTGACTTCTGGAAGAGCCCCGGTATCAACAACCATGTTGCCCGGTCTCAGTGTCTTCGGATTGGCTCGATGAACTGCAGCAGCAGAATTCAGAGGCATGCGGGAACTGCTCGGGATGACGCACCGATTTCTCAGCGGCTTCCGTTTATGACAGATAATTGCTGGGAGCAACGAGGCGGAGAATCGGGCTTTCCCCTCAGATTTTCCCAATCGAAAAGGCTTAACAGCTTCGCCCTTTGGCAGCAGGCGAATCCTCACTGGCGATGGAGCCGTACGACGTTAAGAATTCGAGAAATCGCCGTTCGACCATCGATAGTCCCAGATATTCAGAACTGATGAACATTTCGCTCTTCCCGATGTATGAAATGAGTTCGTGGTATCGACTTCAGTCGGCGTGGCATTTCGAATTCAGCACCGTGGCGCCGTTTTCCGTCCGCGGTTTGGGCCGGTGTGTGACCTTAATTCGCGGCAGAATACCGGATGAAAGCACCAGTTCGGGCCGACCGAGCTGCTGAATCCGCAAGTCGCTGGCGGGCTGTGTCTGGTCAGGAAGTCCGGCTTTCCAACGCCTGAAGACGGGGTTGCGGGGCAAGGTGTCCTGAGAGTGCAAGTCCTGCCCTTAAATGTCCGGCGAACTTTTTATGGAGGAGGTCGGGCCGTGGTTTCAAATCTTTGGAAAGATGAGTAGACTTCGCGGACGGTCGACGGAACGAGAGTTGAACATCGAAGCGCTGGCAAGGGGCCGGATGCAAAGGAAGGTCGACCATTTTGCCTTGCCGTGAACTAAAAACATGAAGTCCCCCGTCACTGAATCGATTGAAGCGACCATCGATGTTCATAAGGTGCGAAACGAGTTGCAGCCAATTCCCCGGGAAAAAGTCGATGACGAACCGCGTCTTCTGTTTCGCCGTTCCAGCCGAGTTCAGCGGCTGACTGGCGTTGCGATTCGCTCGATTGGCTCCTATGTACCGTCGAGAATTGTCACAAATGAAGAGCTGGAGCAGCGTTACGGCTTTGAAGAAGGCTGGATAAAACGCCGCACCGGGATTTCTCAACGCAGATTCGCCGGCGAAGGCGAATCCACCAGCGATTTGGCCGTCGAGGCTGCCAAACGCGCGATGCTGGCAGCTCGAGTTTCTCCGTCGGATATTGATCTTCTGATCGTTGGGACCTTTACTCCGGATTTTACCTGCCCATCGACGGCCTGTCTGGTTCAGGACAAGTTAAACCTCGACGCTCCGGCGATGGATTTGCAGGCAGCCTGCTCAGGATTTATGTACTCCCTTGCCACGGGCGCTCAGTTCATCGCCACCGGGAATGCCAAATGTGCTTTGGTCATCGGGGCGGATGTTAACAGTCGTATCGTTCAGCCCGATGATCAGAGAACGGCTCCCCTGTTCGGTGATGGTGCCGGCGCGGTGATACTGGGAGCGGGTGAAGCTGATCAGGGTCTGGTCTGTTATCAACTGGGAGCTGATGGCGCTGGCGGATGCATGCTGGACCGTCCGGCCGGCGGGGCGACTCAGCCGTTAACCCCGGAACTGGTCGCCGCAGGAAAACACTTCCTGCAAATGGATGGCCGGAACGTCTTCAAGTGGGCGATTCAGGCTGTCACAGAATCAATCGAAGTCGTGCTCGAACAGGCCGGCGTCACGATGGAAGATGTGTCCCTCTTCGTATTGCATCAGGCCAATATTCGCATTATCGATCACGCCATGAAGGTCCTTTCGATCCCTCGCAGCAAGGTTTTCAACAACCTGGAGCGAGTTGGGAATACTTCAGCAGCCTCCATTCCGCTGGCTTTGGACGAGGCGTATCGTGAAGGTCGCATTCAAAGAGGCGATCTGGTGCTGATGTGCGGTTTCGGTGCCGGATTGACCTGGGGAACGGGATTGTTCCGCTGGTAGCGCCGCCAGCCTCGTTGTTTCGAGCCTGCATCGTCATTTCGATTTGTGCTGCAATTCCTTCAGCGGTGGCTGATCCGTTGGTGTGTCTGCGTCTGACGCTCCTGCAGAATCCGAACAACCGGAATGGGGAGAATCGACAGCCAGCATTCTCCAGTGTGTTGCGTTTTGGCAGCATGCCCTTTCAGCCTGCCTCCGTTTCGTAGGTTATGTACTCCATCAGGTTGCATTATCGCGTCATCATTTCTCACCCTGCGCAATCGGCGAGATCGTTTCAGACTGAACTCTGAGGCTTTTCGACGGCAGGCTCTGGTGAGCAGTGAGGGACATCGCGGCTTATCTCGGCAGCCTGTCGGAGAAATCTATGTCGGTCACGAAGAGACAGGGTTCACGCAATTCTTTTGGAAGCACTCTCCCGGTGCTTCTGCCTCTCTACGACAGCGCGAGCGAATCGTGGCAGTTTGTTGCAGACGATGAAATTACCTGCGGCGCCGGTGAAGATTGTCAGTTCCGTCTGAATCAGGGAGGTATCGCCAAACGTCATTGCGCCTTCAATTTGCGTGCAGGAATCCTGACCGTCAGGCGACTGGATGGCCGGATCTGGCTCAACGAAATCCCGGTCTCTACAGAAGCAATACTCGCACCGGGCGATATCGTTTCGATTGGTGCTGTGACCATTTCGATTGATGAAATTGCCCGCCCTGTTTCTGCCCCGGCCTCCGCCGCAGCATCTGCGCCAGTCGCTGCGCCGATGAAGGTCACTGCCGCGAATGTCCCGGCGACAACGAATTATTCTGATTCTGTGATCCACTCCGTTGCAGTTTCCCCACAGCCTGTATTTCAGTTTGCTCCGGTTGCTGCCAGCGTGCCGTTTCAGTTTGCCCCTGCGATTCCGGTGTCTCCTCCTCCGCTGCCTGCCGCGTTCTTTGAAGATCACTCGGCAAAAATCTCGGCTGCCGCAGAATCGCTGTTCAAAGATCGAGCGACCGAACTGGAGAGTCGCGAACGCCTGCAGCTGTCTCGCGAGCAGCAGCTTGGCGAACTCGAACTGCTGATTCGGGATCGTGAACGCATCTGTCTGGATCGTCAATCAACTCTTGATGAACGAGTTCAGGTTCTGAACGAGCAGAAGAATCATATCGAAGAGCAGCGAACGCAGGCAGAAGCTGTACGCGAACATTTGCACCAGCAGAAGCTGGATCTTCAGCGGCGTCTTCGGCAGCAGACAGAGCGAGAAGACGAAATTGCCGCCCAGTTCGAATCCGCAGCGCATGGGTATGCGAAGATCGAACAGACCAGAGCAGAATTGTCCGCTCGACTGAATGATATTCAGCATCGCGAAGCACAACTCGAGCAACAGCGACGCGAGCAGGAAGAGCTGGCTTCATGGATCAGTTCACAGAAGACCGAACTACAGGCCTCAACCACTGCGGTTGAGTACCGCACTGCGGAACTCCACTCCCGGGAAGTCGCACTGCAGGACACCGTTGCCGATCTGGAAAAACTTCAGAAGGCTCTAACGACGATTGAAGACGCCTGTCGCGAACGTGAAGACGCCTTGCGCGAACGGGAAGACGCTCTTGCGATGGGCGAGCAGCGAATTGCGGAAGCTCGCGTCCAAATGAACGCTGCGCAAACACAGAGCCTTGATGCGTCAGGTCGAATGGCAGACGCGGAATCCATTCGAGTTGTCGCGGAAGAGAAACTCCGAAGCGCAGAACAGCAGATCCAGCAGGCAGTGGAACAGTTCGGTCTGCTTGAACAATCACGCGATGAACTTGCTCGACAGCGGAGTGAGTTGGAAACATTACAGCAGGAATCACAGGCCAGGTATGATCAGGCTGTTCAGCTTGAAGAACAGTTGACAACTCGTGCGGCCGACATTGACAAACAGCAGACTCGTCTCGCGCAGGCACAGCAGGAACTCGGAACGCGGCGGCAGGAGCTGAATCTTCAGCAGGCAGACCTGACGACTCAAATCAGCGTCCTCGAACATCGCGTCAATGAATTGAATCAACGAGAGGCCGCGTTATCTGTCAGGGTAACTCAGCTTCCGGAGGAATCTTCTGCCGGAACTCGCAGCGTCGAGCAGTTGACGGCGATTTCTGCAGAGAAGGAATCTGCAATCCGCTTGCATCAGGAAGCCGAACAGGCCATGGAAGAGCTGAAGGCTGCGAAGGCTGCCTTTGCGGACAGGGAACAGGGACTGAATTCGCGTCATGCGGAGATTGAAGCGCGAAGTGCCGAACTTGCCGACAGAGTTTTGAGGCTCAAGGCCGAGCGTGATGCGATTCGAATCAAGGAACAGCAGCTTCTGGATTCTTCATCAAAGGCTGAAGCGGATGTCGCTGCAGCGCAGGAACAACATCAGCGACTTCTGGAACGACAGGCTGCGTTAACAGAAATCGAATCTCGTGCCATTGAGCGCGAAAGTGCCGCCAGTGTCGTCCTGCGTAATGCTGCGGCGGAGCGTGACGCTTTGCAGATGTCTCACAAGGATCTGATTTGTGAACGCAACGCATTGATGCAGTTCAGTCAGGATCTAAACAGTCGGGCAAGCGGACTGGCGGAGCGTGAGAGCACCGTGGCACAGCAGACCGAAGAACTGCGAAGCCGATTCCTTGCGATGAATCAGCAAAGCTCCGAACTGCAACGCCTTGAGAACGAACTCAATCTGCGTGCAGCGGAACTGCATCGGCGAGTCTTGCAGTTCAAATCCGAGCTTCGTGACCGGAAGGCACCTGCAGTTACGGCTGCTGTCATGGCTGCTGTCACGGAAATCCCGGCTGATCAGTCTGCACCAGACCACAGTACCGGCATCGAATCGATTCGTGAACAGGAGCTTTCGGAAGCCCTGCAGGCTTTGGAATCACAGCTTCAGGGAGTTCAGGCAGAACGCGACGCACTGCTGACGGCGGTGCGGGAACTTCAGCGAGCCATGCTCGATGCTCGCGCAGACGTGGAAGAAGCCAATCGATTGCGAACCGAGTCGTCCTCTCAGGAGCAGACACTTACGACTTTGTATCAGACAATCGAAGAACGCAGTGGGCAGTTGCAGTTGCTGGAATCGCGTCTCCGTCAGGCCGAGAGTCATTCAGAATCACTCGAACGACAGTTAGAGACATATCAATCCGGAGGCACAGAGACAGCAGCGGGGACAGCGGTCAACTTCGGTGATGGTCGATCTGAATCCGGAGAAGTTGAAGCGGAACTGATGCGACAGTTGGAGGCATTGAAAGCCGAACTGAAGTCGGGTGGCGAGACTCCATCGCGGAATGATGACTCTAACGTGGCCCTTCGGGAACAGGATCGCCTCATCGAAGAACTGCGTCTGCAGAATGAGGCCTTAGAGGTCAGAATCTCCGAACTGATTTCGAAGATCGACGACAGGAATACGCCGGTCAGCATGACTCAGGTTGACGAACTTCAGGCTCAATTGAATCGTGCGACCGAAATTATTTCGGACCGCGATGATCTGATTCGTGAACTTCGGATGCGATTGTCACAACAGGTTGAACAATCCGGCGGCTCATCCGCCAGCGAGAACAAGGATGTTGCTGAACTTCAAAGAGAAGCTCGGGAACTGGATCGTCGCGCCAGCCTTCTGGATGCTCGTGAAGAGGAAGTTCGTGAGCGACTCCGCATGGTGGCAAACTCCGAAGAGGAAGTCGAAAAACAGCGGCGACAATTGCTTGATGCACGACAGCAGTTGGAGCTGGCTCGCACAGAGATCCAGGTCGCGATGAAGCAACATTCCGCCGCTGCGAACTATGCGGAGGAATCCGAACTGAGCATTCGGAGAGGGAATGAAGAGATCGCCCATGAGTCTCTTCGCCCCGGCGGTGCAATCTTCGGAATGGAAGCGGAACCCGTCAGCCTGGAGACAGATGAGGGCAGTGAGTCTTCAGCGAGTGCTGCAGTTGATCTGCGAGCCGAACTGGCCAGCCTATTCGGCCTGAGTGGGCGGAATGCTGAGAAGCCAGCCCAGGAACTGTTTTCAACACGCGAAGCGCCGGATACTTCTGAACCACTGGGTGCTGCAAAACCTGTGGCTCTGCACTTTGGAGAAGATGCGTCGCGGATCGTCTCCGGACATGTAGAAGAACCAACGCCGGATTCGTCGGCCATTGCCGCTGGCGAAGATTCCTCTGATGACTTTGTTCGCGACTATATGGAGCAGTTGCTTTCAAGAAGTCGGAAATCTGCAGGGAATTCTCTTCCATCAGAACTTTCCGGTGGCGGGAAGAGCAAGTCATCAGGTTCGTCGTCGGCTCCTGCAGTGCCGAAGAAGTCGGAAGCGGCCGTGACGAAGTCTCCGCCAAAGGTCAAATCTTATATCGATCAGTACATGGCGGGTGGTTCAATGCCACTTGAAGACAACGCCGCCAGTGATTCAGGCGAAGCAAACTCTGCGGGTTCTGCAGAGCACTCCGACGACACCCCAATGGTCCCGCGAGTCAAAGTTGATGTCGAGAAACTGCGTCAGAATATGGATTCATTCCGGAACGTTTCGACTCACTCGGTTGAAAAAGCTCTCGTGACGCACGCGTTGCGGACTGAGCGGCTGAGTATCAATGGACGCATCTTCCTGGTCTGCGTGATGGGCTTCATGAGCATCTTTCTCGCGATCGCAAACTACAAAGGGATCATCAATTCTTCCGTTTTGATATGGGTCACTCTCGTCGGTGCGATTGGTGCAGGGCTTGAACTGACTCGAAAGATGTATGCCGTCAAATCCAAAGGTAAGGCTCTGGTTCGCTGCGAAGAATCCTGCGCAGGGAAACTCGGAAGTGGCGCTAGGGTTGATGGGGCAGCGAAGCCACATGATGGATCATCTTCCAAAATGATGGCTCCTGAGCCTCCTCCACTTCCATTGGCTCCGTCTGCGATTCCCGGTGAAGTTTCCGCCGACAACGGGCCTCGGATTTCAGCGATGTCGCCGTATGCAGCCATTGCAGCGGTTACGGCCGCGGAGGAGATGGAGACTCTGCCGCAGTCGCCTTCCCGATGAAAAGTGGCAGGCACGCGACAAATGCCGTGAATCAGGGTTGAGACATGGCTTTGATGCCTGATTCCATGAAAGTCAGGTGGTGGTTGGGATTGAATCACAATCCGGCGATTTCAGATTCTTTCGTTGATGAACGATGCCGTCCGAATGCACTGAGACAGCAGTCGAACCTGAACTGAGGAACTCTCCGTAATAGAACGAAAGCAGAAGCATGGCTGCTCGATGGAATCAGTCGATCGCCATCCTGACAATTCTGTGCTTATCGTGGCTGGGAATGATGGCTGTTCACGAGCTGGGCCATATCGCCGGGGCGGTTATCACGGGAGGTCACGTTGTTCGAGTTGTGTTGCATCCTGCCGCGATTTCCCGCACTGAGATCTCACCAAACCCTTCGCCGCTGATCGTTGCGTGGGCTGGTCCTGTTCTGGGTTGCCTGGTTCCCGCGCTGATGGTGCTCAGCCTTCTGTGCTTTGCCACGAGTGCGAGAACGGTTAAGGATTCGAAGACGAGTCATCCCTTCTCGAACAGCCGTCGCTTTTCCATTGATAAGGACGCAGACCAGGATCAAGTTGCATCTCCGCTGAGTCGCTGTTCTCGAACAACAAGTCTTTCAACGATGATCTCGTTGTTGGAATTCTTTTCGGGGTTTTGCTTTATCGCGAACGGAGCCTATCTGGGCATCGGTGTGTTTGATCGAATAGGCGATGCTGACGAAATCCTGAAGGCTGGATCTCCCCCGTGGGTATTGATAGTGTTTGGAATCGTCGCCTGTTTTTCAGGAATGCTGATCTGGCATCGACTGGGCTCCCCGACAGTCATGTTTCGCTCCGGCAGAGAATTCGATCCATGGCTGGTGAAAGGGCTTGTTGCGACCCTGGTGCTGGTGATCGTCGTGGAATGTCTGATTTCCCCGGTGTAAGCGGGAAAGACTTTGCCGACCAAACGGATATGATCCCGACTGCTGCTGCAAGTTGGCGGCCATCAAGAATGGTCTCGTGGCATTCAGACGTCCGCTGATTCCTCAATGAGGTTTATTGGATGTTGTTCGCGGTCGCTTTTAGCGACTGATGACGTTCTGTTGGCTTCAACGATCCCCCACTCATTTTTCGAAACTGCTGAAACCTGATCGAATGGATTCTCTCCCCCCATCGTCTGAAGAAATTGCTCTGCGTTATTTGGAAGAACTTCCATGGCCGCCGTATCCTTTTCAGGAGCAGGCGATCCTGACGTGGTTCGATTCAGAAGACGGCATTCTTGTCTGCGCGCCGACGGGGACCGGTAAGACTGTCATTGCTGAAACGGCCCTGTACGAAGCTCTGATGACCGGTCGACGAGCTTACTACACAACTCCTTTGATCGCGTTGACCGAGCAGAAGTTTCGCGAACTTCAGGAGTCGGCTGTTCGGTGGGGCTTTTCTGCGACCGATGTCGGACTGGTGACAGGCAATCGTCGGGAAAACTCTGATGCCAGGATTCTGGTTGTGGTGGCCGAGATTTTGCTGAACCGCCTGCTGTCGCCGGAGGAGATTTCTTTCGACGATGTCTCGGCCGTGGTGATGGATGAGTTTCACAGCTTCAACGATCCGGAGCGAGGTATCGTGTGGGAGCTTTCTCTGGGACTTCTGCCGAAGCATTGTCGACTGTTGCTGATCAGTGCCACGGTGGGGAATGCGACTGATTTCGTCGTCTGGCTGGCTCGCCAGCATGGTCGTCGCCTGAGATTGCTGCAAAGCGATGAGCGCCGCGTGCCGCTTGACTTCCGCTGGGTGACAGACGAAATGCTGCCCGATCAACTGGAGATGATGGCGGACGGCGATGAGGAGACTCGGTACACGCCGGCGCTGGTGTTCTGTTTTAATCGCAATGAATGCTGGAGCGTCGCCGAACAATTAAAGGGCAAACGTCTGCTTGCCGATGGTCAGCAGAAACAACTGCTCGCGGAAATCGAACAGGTCGACTGGTCCATCGGTGCGGGCGGAAAGCTGAAGCAGTTTATCATTCGGGGTGTGGGCATTCACCATGCCGGACTGTTGCCGAAGTATCGTCGAGTAGTCGAGCGTCTGTTTCAAAAGAAACTGCTCAGCATCTGTGTCTGCACGGAAACACTGGCCGCCGGCATCAATTTGCCGGCGCGATCGGTAGTGATGACTTCATTGCTTAAGGGACCTCCCGGAGCGATGAAACTGATCGACGCCAGCTCCGCACATCAGATGTTTGGACGAGCTGGTCGCCCTCAGTTTGATACTCGCGGGTATGTCTTCGCCGTGGCTCATGAGGATGATGTGCGGCTGTTTCGCTGGCAACAGAAGTACGATGAGATTCCGGAAGACACAAAAGATCCCAATCTGATCCGCGCGAAGAAGAATCTGAAGAAAAAGATGCCGCGGCGGCGAGACGGGTTTCAGTACTGGACCGAACGGCAATTTCAAACGCTCAGAGAAGCCCCGCCCGCAAAACTGGCGAGTCGCGGTCGAATGCCATGGCGACTGCTGGCGTTCTTTATTCGTAAGTCCGGGACTGTGATGGGGCTGCAGGAAGCCGTGCGACGACGGCTGCTGGATTCCGGCGAACAGGATGATGCCGAAAAGCATCTGGTCCGCATGCTGATGACTCTGGAAGCCGGCGGTTTTATCACTTTGGACCCGCCGCCACCGAAGCCGCCTTCGACTTCCGGTGTTGTGCCAAAGATTGAGGGCCCTGTCTTTCATTCGGTCAAGGCCGGTGATGTGATTTCGCAGATCATTCCCGCAATGACCGCGACAGCCAGTCTGCAACAAAGCCGATGGGTCTCCACTCATCTCGCACCGATGACGGAAGCGGAGATGGCTGCCGAGCTGTTGGAGATTGCAGACACCGCCAGCGAAACACCGGCAGAGGATCCTGGTGAATTCGGCGACGGGGTTGAAGACGCCACGACGTCGCAGGAAGATTCGTCCGCAACGTCATCACGCCCTGCTGTGGTCAACGCGGATGTGGATGCTGCAACCGCGAACGAAGCGATGACTCAGCAACCGGGAGCTCCCGAAGTCGGTGCTCCCGAGGTCACTGCTGTGGAAACGGAAAAGCCTGGTTCGTTCGGACTACTGGGCCAGTTGATTCAGCAGGCTCGCACGGGTGCTCCCAAGGACAGCGTGACTTCGAAGAAGGACAAGAAGGGACCGAAATCTTCCACACCGTCGGATGCGCCGGATTTCGACTACTCACCTCGACTGGCGATTGCCACTGAGCAAATGGATCTGCTCTTCACTTTCCGCAGTATCAATTCGCTTTACGGAGTCTTTCTTGCGGAGCATATGCATAAGGCGAACTACGAAGAACGTCTCCAGCTTCTGGAAAGCGTGCTGGACCTGGCTTCGTCGGTTTCGGGAGCCGTCCGAGTCCCCTCATCTGAAGAAATGCCGGACGGACCCTTATCGACCGAGTATCTGAATCCATTGCTTCTGTCACGCGGGCTGGTGACTCAGCAGGAACTGACGGGATATTTTGATGAGGTGACTCGTCGGAGAGTTTACCCGATGGCTTTGGGCGATCGCATGCGATTGTTGTTTCGTTGCGATTTCCCGAGCGTGTCGGACATCTACGTTCGGAGCGTCTGGTGTGTTGGCGACCTGTTGCGATTCGGAGGCAACTTTGATCGCTTCGTGAAAGCTCGCGATCTGACCAAGCAGGAAGGCATTTTGTTTCGACACTGCCTGCGGATGATCCTTTTATGCGGGGAATTCGCATTGCTGGAGCCACCGGGACTGGATCCCGTCGAATGGCGTCGCGATATGACGGAGCTGGCCGCGATCCTGACAGACTCCTGCCGAGCTGTCGATCCAGGCAGTACCGATGAGGTGATTACAACACTGCGGGCTCAGGCCGAAGGGCAGGATCTGTTGTAGACCTGCAGTAAGAACACTGAAGACTCGCTGGATCTTTCGGCGATGAGATTTTGCTCAGGTTTCTTTCAATGATGGTTGGGCGAAACGATGGGCGGTGAGGGCAGTTATTGAGCAGCAGGACGGCTCAGTCTTCTCCGCCGGACAGACTTGTAGTGCCGGCGATCGGGTGGCCGGGCTGCATCTTCAGCACATGAGTCTGCATGTCGTTGAAATAGCTTGGAACAGCGGCTTCCAGAACAGGCATCAGTCGTTTTGGTGTCTTTGTCGATCGCAGAACCGTCAGATAATCCAATAGCACCCTGGCCGACTCCTCAGAATCATTCAGCATAAAATGGACCCACGCCCAGCTCTCCGCGTAGTCGCGTGTCGTCAGGTCGCGAAAGTCGGTGAGCATTTCGAGACGATAGAGATTCGGATTCCATTTTTCTGACTCGGCCATTCGCAGCTCACGCAAATGGGAGGCATGCGCGGCTCCGGGAGTTGAGGCATCCACCTCAAAGTACTCCGCCAGTCCTTCATCGAGCCATAATGGAACAGACTGCAATGTGGCATGCAGCAATCCATGAGTGAACTCGTGCCGCAGGTCTTCTTTGACCTGAGGGCTGATGAACGAATAAACCGCGAGCTCGCGAGTCGTCCCGACAAAGTAGGCTCGTCGAGGAGGCAGGTCTTTCCAGGTCGTATGCATATAAAAACGATACGACGCTTCGTCACTGAAAAGGTAAACATGCACCGGGTCACGTTGTTCCGGCAATTGCAGAGTGTCATAAACCTGGTCGTGCAATGCCTCCAGTTCCTTCACCAGCACATTGTCCTTATCCAGATGCACATCGCTGTTAATGACGAAATGTCCGGTGGTCACACTGTGCAGCGAAGGACGTTCCGTGGAGAACGTCGTCTTCGGAGTACTCTGGCAGCCGATCGCGATCAACGTCACTGCAAGCAATCCTGCAGTGAGGATCTGCGAGGCCATAGAATGCCCGCGCGAAGTCTTCTTGGGGAAAACGATGTCTTGCACGGACGTTTGTAACCAGTCTAAAAGAGACGAAGAACCCGTTCTGCAACCTCTGAAATCTGCTTGCAGGTTGTTGACATAATCCACAGGGGGACAAGTTTTGAAACCGGTGTTGCCCTTTGTTCTGAAACGGTGATTTTTTCCTCAGAACAAGCTTTCATGGCAACCTTGCGCTAAACCACCCGGATGGTGACAGAAGCCCGGCAAACCAGCAAGTCGGATGATGGGCCTGCACCATGGCTCTGTGCTGCCACAAACCGCCCATCTTCTCGGCATCTGCAATCATGTGAAGCTTTTTGCCGCAAGTGGCATTTTCTGCGGCCTGAAATCGGGGACAAAAGCGAGTCGTACCGCTGGCGGCGGTCGTTCGCTACAATCCAGAGGGAAAAGTCGCAAATCCCCGGAAAATCGGGAGAATGCGGCCGAACGTGAATCACAGAAACTCGTCCGAAGATGTCTTCGACAATGCCGGCCGATATTGGGGCTGCCGATATCCGGCTGGTTGTTTGCTAAAGTCGTAGCGGTATTTTTTTCATTCTGAACAGGTTCTTTATGTCTCGCAAAGTTTATGTGGCTGGAAAGCTGGTTCCTTCTGAACAGGCAACTGTCAGCGTCTTCGATCATGGTTTGCTCTACGGGGACGGAATTTTCGAAGGGATTCGAGTCTACGGCGGACGAGTCTTCCTGCTGAAGGAGCATATCGATCGACTTTACGAGAGTGCTCTGGCAATTCGCCTCGAGATTCCGATCAGTCACAGCGAGATGACCAGGGCTGTGGAAGATACTGTGAAAGCGAATGAGATTGCTGATGGCTATGTGCGTCTCGTGGTGACGCGCGGATCCGGTTCATTGGGGCTGGATATTCGCCGGACCAGCAATCCTCAGGTGATCGTCATCGCCGATACGATTTCCCTCTATCCTCCGGAGCTTTATCAGACCGGGATGCGTCTCGTCACGGCCGCGACAATTCGCAATCATCCAGGTGCGCTCAGCCCACGCATCAAGTCGCTGAACTACCTGAACAACATCATGGCGAAGATCGAAGGCACGGATGCCGGCACTGTCGAAGCGTTGATGCTGAACCACAATGGCGAAGTGGCCGAATGCACCGGCGACAATATCTTCATCGTGAAGCGAGGTGTCCTGAAGACGCCTCAGCCGGACGCCGGAATTCTCGAAGGGATCACTCGAAATGCTGTGATGAAGCTGGCTGTCGAAGCTGGAATCACGGTTCAGGAATGCGTGATGACTCGACATGATATCTTCACCGCGGACGAATGTTTTCTGACCGGTACCGCAGCCGAGGTTATTGCTGTCACCAGTCTTGATGGTCGTCAGATTGGTACCGGTAAGCCCGGCCCTGTGACGAATAATCTGCTGGAACGATTCCGCAAGCTGACTCGCGGCGAATAACCATGAGAATTGGACATTGCCAATTAGACTCGCGGCTCGGTGATTTTCAGGCGAATCTCGGGAAGGTTCTGGAAGGATTGCAGAAGGCGGATGCGGATCGAGTCGACATCGTCTGTTTCCCGGAATGTTTTCTGACGGGATATCCGGATGACGGAGAGGTCGCTCGCCGAGATGCGTTCACCATCGATTCGTCTCAGATCATGCAACTGCTGGATCAGACTGCGAAGTTTGAGGCGGCCTTTATCGTGGGCTTCAATGAGCTTCGTGGCGGAGACCTGTACAACACGGCTGTTGTCGTCCACAAGGGGCATCTGCTGGGCCATTACAGCAAATGTACGGCCTATATGAAGTTCCATCGGCAGGGCCGGGAATTCCCTGTGTTTGAACACAAGGGCTTGAAGTTCGGCGTGGTAATTTGTTCAGACGGGGGCTACATCGAACCCTCACGCCTGCTTGCTTTGCAGGGGGCAAAAGTGATTTTTGCCCCCCATTTCAATTACATTTCTCAGCAGAGCCTGATTGGCCACTTTATGCACGTCCGTGCAGACCATACAGCCCGCGCGGTTGAAAACATGGTTTACTTTGTCCGGGGAAACAACGTTTCGCTGGGCAAAGAGGAATGCATCAACGGTTACGATGGTGTCGGCTACGGTGACAGCTACATCATTGATCCGTGGGGCGAAATCATGGTCCGCAGCCGTCGCCAGCAGGAAGATTTTATCTTTGCGGATATTGATACGAACATTGTTGATCGTGGATGGAGTATAGGAAGGTCGATGTGGAGTGCTCGCGAATTTAGTGAGCACCTGCGAACGATCGTGGAGAAGTCAGCAAAGCCCGGCTAGTGCTTTGTCAAGTCTCAGAGTTCAGGTAGTGACGTTGTTGTTTTGGAGAAGTGAGTAAGACGCCAATGGCCAGATCGCGTGACCTGTTTGACGATACCACGATGACATTCGGAGAGCACCTGGAAGTGCTCCGAGTTCACGTGTTCCGCGCCCTGCTGGGTTTGGTACTAGCCGTGGCTGTCACGCTGTTCTTCGGTGACAAGATCTTTATGTGGCTGCGAAATCCGATCGAGACCGCTTTGCGAGAACGAGGGATTGATAAGGATCAGATCAAGTTTGATGCTCCGAAGGAAAGCTTCTATTCATATCTTATGGGCATGTTTTCTTCGAAGAAGAAAGATGTCCCGACGCCTCCGCCAGAAGAACTGAAAAAGGATCAGTTGCGAGTTCGCATCGAGAAGAACGAACTTCGCAGAGCATTAGGAGAAATTCCGGAGGCTGTCGCGAAGAAAGATGCGGATGCTGAGACAGTCGAGATCATTCTGAATGCCCCGGAGTTTGCTCAGTTGCAGCGTGTGATCGAAGACACCAGTCGCATCACAACACTGAAAGTTGAAGAAGGCTTTATGGCGTATATGAAAGTCTGCTTTTTCGCAGGCTTGTTGCTGGCATCGCCGTGGGTCTTTTATCAGCTCTGGCTGTTTGTTGCGGCCGGGCTCTATCCTCACGAACGAAAATACATTCATGTCTATCTGCCGATGAGCGTATTTCTGTTCCTCGCCGGGGCCATGGCCGGTTACTTCTACGCGTTTCCGCTGATGCTGGACTTTCTGATCGGCTTCAACGAATGGCTGGGAATTGGCCTCGAACCGCGACTGTCCGAATACATCAGCCTGGCCATGTTGATGCCACTGATGTTTGGTGTCAGCTTTCAATTGCCACTCGTCATGGTCTTCCTGGAACGCATCGGAATTTGCACCGTACAGACTTACAAAGACAATTGGCGTATCGCCGTGCTTGTGATCTCCGTTGCGTCGATGGTTCTGACAACATCACCAGATCCCTGGAGCATGATGCTGATGATGTTCCCGTTGCTGTTCCTTTATGTGCTCGGGATATTCATGTGTCAGTTCCGTATCGGTGCTCCGGCGACGGCGATGCGTTGATGAAATTGGGGACAGTTGAGGGTGAAGAAGATTGCAAACCCCATCGCTCCAGTGCGACAGTGGAGAGCCAAGATGACCATGCCCCGAAAAGGGACGCGGTTAATTACCGTTGATGGGATCGAGTATCGATGGCTTCTCTCAAGCCGGCAATCGCTGTGCGTCGCGGATTGTGACATCATTGTTGAACTCGCCGATGCACCGATCGGCAAGTTGTTGACAAAGCCTGCCGCGATTGACCAATGGTTCGGTGACGACTATGACTACGCAGTAACCCCGCGCTGATTGAAACCGGGATTCGAAGCGCAATCGCCAATGGTTGGGTCCCGGGGCATCCAGGGACATTCCGGTTGCCATACCGGCACAGTAGTGTTCGGTGACTTGCCTTTCGCACCGTCACACTTGCCTCCACGTCGCAGACAAATCCAGCAGACGCGAGCGGCCGGTGTGAACCGACCGGTACGATCGAGCAATCAGGCGAGCGGTCCGGTGTAAACCGACCGGTACCATCGAGCAATCAGGCGAGGGGCTCGGTGTGAACCGACCGGTACGATCGAGCGATCAGGCGAGCGGCTCGGTGTGAACCGGCCGGTACGATCGAGCCATCAGGCGAGGGGCTCGGTGTGAACCGGCCGGTACGATCGAGCAATCAGGCGAGGGGCTCGGTGTGAACCGGCCGGTACGATCGAGCCATCAGGCGAGGGACTCGGTGTGAACCGACCGGTTCGATCGAGCGATCAGGCGAGCGGCTCGGTGTGAACCGGCCGGTACGATCGAGCCATCAGGCGAGCGGCCCGGTGTGAACCGACCGGTACGATCGAGCAATCAGGCGAGCGGCCCGGTGTGAACCGACCGGTACGATCGAGCAATCAGGCGAGCGGCTCGGTGTGAACCGACCGGTACGATCGAACCATCAGGCGAGCGGCTCGGTGTGAACCGGCCGGTACCATCGACTTTCGAACGACGACTTCCTCCCAGGCTGATCATTGAGACCATCAATGCAGAAGGGCAGGACCTTGCAAAAGTCCTGCCCTTCGGATTAACGATCACGCTGGACTGGTCCGTTCGACATCCGCAGCGCTATTGAGGGTTGGCCAGCTTGATCAGATGCTGATCACTGCGAACATAAAGACCACCGTTGGAGGCACCTGGGCTGCACAGGATCGTCTCGGCCAGATCCAGTTCAGAAATCACTACCCCCTTGTCGGCCTCAGGCTTTACAACGAAGGCTGTTCCGGATTCATTAAACGCATAGATGTAGCCGCCGGCTGCAATTGGAGTACTGCTGAAACTACCCTTGAGACGCAACTGCCAGACTCGTTCCCCGGTTGACGTATTTCCCGCGGAAAGAACTCCCGCGTTGTTCATCACATACGCCATGCCGTCGATCACCACCGGGCTTGGAGTTGCGGGGCTGAGACCGGCGGAATTCCAGAGTTCTTCGAATTTCTCGCCCGATGGTCGAATCGCCGTCAGGCCGTTGGATGGAATCACAATCGCCCCGTCACTGACTGTCGCGGACGGGATTGTGGACGCTCCTTTTTCGAAGTTCCATATGATCTTGCCCGTCTCAGGATCGACTGCAGTTAAGCCCCTGGACGACTGCAACAACGCCAGCGCTGGCTGATCGTTCGTCGCCGGCAGAACAGACGGTGACGTCCAGTTCGCCGCGCGAGGACGTTCGATCTGCCATTTCGTTTCGCCGGAAATTGCATCGACGCCAGCGGCAAAAGCTTCGGCATCGCTTTCCACCTGCACCACGACTGTGCTGCCGATCACGACCGGCGAAGATGACATGCCAAGACTATTGCTGGCATTCGGGAATTCGCTGCCGAGACCTCGAAACCACTGTAGTTTCCCCTGCATATCGAGACAGATCAGGTCATTGCTGGAGAAGAACGCGTAGACTCGTTCTCCATCGCTGGCCATCGTTGGAGTGGCGTTGCACATTTTGTCGTGCGTCATGGTCCGGCCGGTCGCATCGAACTGCCGCTGCCAGATCTGCTCGCCGGAGCCTGCGTTCACGCAGACGACATGCAGGCGATCCTGACCATAACCTGAGCTGGAGGAAACAAAGACCTTGTCGCCAACAATGATGGGCCCCGAGAGGCCTCGACCTGGCAGCGGAGTTTTCCAGGCAATGGTCGCGCCGCTGAGTTCAGTTGGCAGGGATTCCCCAACGGCCACGGAGTTTGCAGCGTTGCCGCGAAACTGTCGCCAGTCGGCCGCGAAGGAAGAATCAAAGGCTGCTAAAGCGGCCAGAACAGAGGTCCCCAGGATAACGCGCTTCATCGACTTTCTCCTGAAGAGAGATCATTCTTTGCTGTGGTGGAAACGGGAAGAACGGCCGAACCTGTGCTGTCACAAACTCGTAACTGAAATTGATACTTCTGAGCCCAGTCCTGAGTTTGTTCGTTCTGGCAAACTTTCAGCAGCAGGACGTTCTCTCCAGCCTTCAGAGACACTGGAACTTTGTACTGATCCATGGCGGAGCTGCGATGGTACTCTTCGCGTTCAAAGACAAGCTTTCCGTTGACCCATAACTTCCAGGCATTCGGAGTACCAAGGCGGACTTCGACATTCTGATCGCGATCACTTCTCCATGATGTTGAGGCATACATCAAAGAGCCCTTGTAGTTCTGAATTTGCTTGGCGATATCCAGCACACCGTAATCATCTTCCGTGACCACGGCCTGCCATTTCACCTTGCCCAACTGACCGTCATATTCCGCGGCGGGATCGAGCGGTTTACCTTCAGCGGCGGTCGTCTCGGGCGTATACGCCACGGCAAATCCTTTTTCTTCCTTGTTGTCGAACGGGCCGATCACCATCCACTGTGACAGGAAACCAAAGTGTTTCTGGATATTGACCGTCTCACCATTCTTGCGCAAGGCTTCAGCGATCTGTTTGACCTGGTCTTCGTGAACCGCGCCGGACATGGCTTTGTGGTAGATCGGAGTCGCTGCAGCGCCTTCAGCGGCCGACGCTTCTGAAATCAACCGGGCCACTGCATCCCGTCGAAACTCCGGACTGGGGTCCAGCAGCATCCCCGGAATCAGTTGAGCTTCGATCGTCGCATCCTGATCTCGCAATGTTTCGTAGGCCAGGCGTCGAGCAATCGGAGACTCGGAACGGTCTGCGATAAAGGCCTTCATTTCTTCCACGGGCAATGGTTTTGAGGCTGCTTTTTCTGCCGTCACAATCTCTTCAAAAGCGTTTCTCAACCAGTTAACGGCCAGAGGAGAAGAACTATTGAAGCCCTTCAAGACCGGCAATACTGCCCCGGACGAAGCCAGGGACTGGACGGCCTTGCGAGCGATCGCGGTCCCTTTTCCACCGGGTTCGACGGATTGCAGACGTTTGATGGAATCCGCAGTCTCATCTGCACGACTGTTCTCAGATGTGAGGGTGAAAACCAGAATGACCGCAAGTAACATTCGACGAAAAACGCAGTGCACACGCATTATCGCATCTCCGACAAAAACAACTGCTTCTGCCATGACTTGACCAGAAAGTAGCAGGCAGATCTCTGAAGATAACGTTCTAACAATCCGTGAGAAAAAACACCAGTAGCCGGAATCGCTTAACAGGAAATCAACATGGAGCGCGTGAGCGACTGTCAGTGCATCTATGCCGGGTACTTCAGGGGGATAATCTGAGAATCTGGGCATTCCCTGAACATCGAGTTGTCATCGAGTCGAATTCTGCGAAAATCAGGCTGACTGTTGAGGATTCCTGACGCCCTCGCTGTCTCCTTTGGTCTCTAATTGAGAGTCTGCAAATGCTGTTAGTTATTTTGCGAGTTGCTTACCTGCTGATTTCGGCAGGGGCGATTCTTGCCTATATCACCACAGAAACAGTCGCCGGCCAGCCAGCGCTGCTGCCGCGAGTGATTGAGAACAACAAAGCCATCGCGTTCTTCGCCCTGCTGTTTATTTCGCAGATCGTGACGATCGCAGACGTCTTGGTGCGGAAGAAGCGAATTGAGGTTATTTCGGCTATCTATTTTGGCATTCTGATCGGTGTGTTGCTGGCCTACCTGATGATTCAGGCGCTGACGCCGGTGGTTCCGGTGTCGAATCCATACCATACCGCCGTGGTCCTGATGACCCTGCTGATTTTGCCCTATATCTGTGTTGCCCTGCTGCTGCAGACAAAAGACGATTTCCGCTTTGTGATTCCCTACGTGGAGTTTCAGCGAGATCTCAAAAGCGGTCGTCCACTTGTCGTTGACAGTAGTTCACTGATTGACGGCCGAATAGCAGATGTCGTTGAGACACAGATTATTGAATCGCAATTGATCGTTCCCGATTTCGTGTTGTCGGAAGTCCAGGATGTGGCTGATTCCAGCGATAAGAATCGTCGCATTCGTGGTCGTCGTGGCCTGGAAGTGCTCGCCAAGCTCCAGCAAAGTACTGTTGTCGACGTGAAGGTCATGGAGACATCTCGAACCGACTTCAAGATGATGACCGTAGACCAGAAAGTCGTAGCGCTCGCCAAGCAGATTCGCGGAGGGGTCATTACGAACGACTTCAACCTGAACAAGGTGGCCAGCGTTCAGGGGATTCCGGTCATCAACCTGAATGACGTCTCCAACGCATTGAAGCCTCGGTACATTCCTGGTGAACGTCTGGTGATGAAGGTGATCAAAGAGGGCGAAGGCCCCGGCCAGGGTGTTGGATATCTGGATGACGGCACAATGGTTGTCTGTGAAAATGCAGCCGGTATGCTTGGCAAGGAAATTAACGTCATTGTGTCCAGCGTCCTGCAGAGCAGCGCGGGGCGGATGATTTTTGTGAAGATGGTCTTTAAGGCAGGTGAATGATGCGAACCGGTTTTTCCCTTCTGTGCGTGTGGATGGCAGGTGTCTTCATGGGAACCAGTCTGACGGCTAACGACCACATCCAGCGCATCGATCAGGGAAAACAGCCGGGGAGTTCCACGGCCGTTGTGGTGCAAAGCGAACGACTGATTCATACCGGTCAGATCTTTCCGATTGCCGTGGCTGACGATGTCAGGGGATGCGTTGCCGACCAACTTGCCAGCGTGATGGATCAGGCAAAGAAGTCCCTGGCCGGCGTTCATGCGGGGACCATTGTCAAACTGAATCTGTATGTCACCAGTGAAGCCGTTGCCTCTGAAGTGCTCACAGCGCTGCCGAAGTATTTCCCGGAAAACCAGCCCGCCGTTTCTCTGGTGGTGACAAAATTGCCGTCACCAACCATTGATGTCGGGGCGGACTTTATTTCCGTGGTCACGGATAAGGCTCAGCCCGTGGTGGCTCGCTCATCACGAATGGGCGAACTCCCCGAAGGTTCTCGAATCTACGTGTCCGGACAGGCGGAGCAGGACATGTCTCTGGCCGTTGCGACCCGCAAGACTTTGGAAAGCCTGCGAAAAACCCTGGTCTTCCTTGGCCGCAGTGATGCCGACATCGTCCAGTTAAAGGCCTTCATCCAGCCCATGCAGGATTGGAAGATTGTTCAGGCGGAAGTCGATGCCTTTTATGCCGGACAGCCTGCCGTTCCTTTGATTCTGGTCGAATGGAAGTCGGGCGCGACGGTGCCGATTGAAATTGAATTGATAGCGGCAGGAGGCAAGCCGCCGGCAGATGCACCATCAATGGAGTACCTGACACCTCCGGGAATGACCACGCCCACGATTTACTGTCGAGTTTGCCGGATCAATCATCCGGGAACGATTTACGTCTCCGGTTTGTACTCAGCCCATGATCGTACAAAGCGCACCGACACAGCCGCGAATGGCGATCTGGAAGTTGAAAGCGTGTTTGCTCAACTCAAAGATGTCCTGGCGAAGGCGAACAGCGATTTCGAACATCTGGCGAAAGCGACTTACTATGTGTCGTCCGACGCCGCCAGTGCCAGCCTCAACAAGTTGCGGCCCGGTTACTACAACCCACAGCGACCTCCGGCCGCCTCGAAAGCTGCGGTCGATTCTGTCGGCGTCGCCAGTCTCGGGTTGACGATGGACATGATTGCCGTCCCAAACACGAAACCGTAACCGGACAGCGCCATGTTGCTCCTGAGCAATTTTGGTGTTGCCGTAGGGTGTGACAAGTGAGCCCCGGCGAACGCAGGCACTCCGTTTGAGTCTCCCATTGCTTCCAGCCGGCCGTCATATCGTGATTGTGCCCTGGTCCTGCGCGGCTTCGCTTTTAAATCTACTGCGATAGTTTTCGGTGGCAGTTGGTGATTACGGTGCCGGTGCTGCCGGCTGAGGGACAGGCTTCTCAGGCAGCGGCAAAGAAATAAGAGACCAGCTCGGCGAGCGGCGCGGTGTGAACCGGCCGGTAGAACGGCCTACCGGTCGGCTAACACCAACCGCTCGCCATGAGTTTGTGGGTCGGTTATTTGTTCGCTGGGGCCTCAGCATCCTCCGATAAAACGCCTTCACTAGCTTCTGCTGAACGAGCCTGTGATAAACGAGCCAGTGCATCGGCGTGTGTCGGGTTCAGTCCGAGAGCAGCGCGGTACCACGCCTGGGCCAGTTCCTGTCGTCCGAGCGCGGCTGCGGCTTCCCCGATGCGATAACGCAGATCAGCATCTTCTGTTTTTTCCATCGCCTGATTTTGCAGCTCATGCAGTTGGTCGTAGCGGGCTCGGTTCTCCTGCATAGCCTCCAGTTCGCGACGAGTATCAGCATCGCGTCCTGCTCGAGCGTAAGCCGAAGGCAGCTTGTAGCGAGGGATGAAGTCGAGCGGATCGATTCCTGCCGCTTGTTCGTAGGCTGCGATCGCTTCGGACGGCTTGCCACCTGACTCGTAAAAGTCAGCATTGACGGATGAGTGCTTTGGAGTCGTTCATGGATCATCAGCTTTTACCGAGGTTAGTCATTCGGTGACCAACCTCGGTCCCGGGATTGTGAGCGATATGGGGGCGGCGACACGCGAAGTCTCGGCACCCAACCCGGCTTCACCGCCGGGTGAGGGAGGGTTTGGAAACGACAGAGCAAACCAGACTATCGACTCGGCTCCATCCGGCTTTACGAGACTGTTGATTTCATGGGCTTCCACAACCCGAGACGTGAGTGAGGGATCACATCTGCCGAAGTTCTCGAAAACAATCCCTCGCTGACGCAGAGGGTTGCGATTAACTCAACAGCCAGTTTACGCCGGTGGACCGCTGGTTTGACAACGACTCTCCGCACAGTGTGAAGTGAGGGACGGTGTTGTGAAGTGCGTCTTGAAGAATGTCCTCAATCGTGGCCGTGTTCAGAATTGTGGCCAAATAGTTGTCAAACCCTGGCACAATCGGCGTGAAGCCGAAGGGGGCCGGGTTATGGCTTTGAGTTCGCCTGCAGTTTCCAAACCTTGGCTCCGCCGACGCAGGGTCGAGCGGGGGCCTCATCGCAACTGGTCGCCACTGAAAAGCTGCATCACGCAATTTTCGTGGCGTTGGTGCCGAATGCAGAATTCACCATAAAGATGTGGGTAACGATGAGCCCGGCAGACACGACACCACCGAAATCGCTGACTACGTCCAGTAGACGGCGGAGTACTCCACCGCTCGACTTCGTGCATCGATGCGGCTACCTTGACCGTCGTGTAGATGCGGTGGGTGTGTGGAGTTTGATGCTGTTCGATCTTGACAGCCATCTCTCGAATCGAGAGCCAGTCTCGGTTTTGCTGGCCGTTCTTTATCTGCTGCAAATGTTCAGGAATAGTTGTGAATACTGAAGTCAGCTCAAATCAGACGCATCGCAGGACCATGCTGGTTGCGGCTTTTCTGGCGTGGATGTTTGCCGGTCTGGAGAACTCCCTGTTCATTCTGATTCATCGTCAGATGATGCTGGAACTGCTGGGCTCCGACACGCCGGAGAAACTGATCACCGAATGGTTCGCCTGGTTTCAGTCGGCGTTTCTGTTTGGGGCCGCTGCCGGTGGATGGATCTTCGGGGCTTTAGGAGATCGGTTCGGACGAACTCGAGCCATGGCCCTGAGCGTTGCATGTTATTCAACGCTGACGCTCTGTTGTTACTTCGTCCACGATGTTCGCCTGATGTGGGCTCTGCGATTTACCGCGTGCCTCGGGTTTGGCGGAGCCTGGCCGAACGCCGTGGCGCTGGTGTCTGAAGCGTGGCCTTCTGCGTCGCGTCCTCTGATGGCCGGCGTGATGGGGACTGCGGCGAATGTCGGCTTCGTGATCCTGGGAGTGATCGGCTACTCGTTTGCGATCACCAACGATCATTGGCGATGGACTTTACTGGTCGGCGGGTCGCCGGTGGTGCTCGCTGTCTGGATCTTCATTGCAGTTCCGGAATCGTCGCGCTGGCTGACGGCTCGATCGGCAGTCCGACACTCCACGGCAAGAGCTCCTGTGATCGAAGTGTTCCAGCCGCCATTGTTGTATCGAACTTTGCTGGGGATCAGCCTGGGAGCGATCCCCGTGATCGGAACTGCGGCCAATGCGAATTGGGTGGTTCCGTGGACCGACCAATATGAAGCCGATGCTGCGAAGAAGAATGAATTGGATGCGCTGACGACTGGGGCAACAACTTCGGGGGCAGTTGCTGCTCGTGCGTTGACTTCAGATGCAATGAACTCGGGTGCAGGAGTTGATGACGTCAGTGAGGGCTCGGCCAGTGCGCCGCCCAATTCCTCGGCCAGTATTGTCGCAGAGAAACCGGCGACCAAACCGAAGAAAGCTGATCCTCGTAAGAAGGCGTTGACTCAGATTCAAAGATCGTCCGGAGCCATCCTTGGCAGTCTGCTGGGAGGTGTGATCGCCAGTCTTGTTGGTCGACGCTTGTCGTACTTTCTGATCAGTCTGGCCACGTTTGCCGTCAGTACATTTCTGTTCACACAGTTGAATCCTCACCACGCCTTGTTTCCTTATGTGACGTTCATGCTGGGACTGTTTGGTGTCACTTACTTTGGCTGGCTGCCACTATTTCTTCCGGAGCTGTTTCCGACTCATGTTCGTTCCACCGGGACAGGAATCTCTTTTAACACGGGCCGTGTGATTGCCGCATGTGTAGTACTGTTGACCGCATTTCGCATGGAGCTGTTCGAAGGTGACTATGCTCAGGTTGGCATGTGGAGCGGGCTGATTTACGTTGTGGGAATGATCATCATCTGGTTCGCGCCACGAAAGACGGAATTGGCAACGGAGACCACGCGATGACTCAATTGGGGCTGATCGGACTTGGCCTGCTGGGCAGCGCGATGAGTGAGCGGTTCATGGCGGCTGGCTATTCTGTGACTGGATTCGACACCAGTGGGGAACGGCGGGAGCAGTTCAGAGCTTCTGGTGGAGTTCTTTGTGATTCTACAGGAGCGGTCTTTCAGAATTGCCAGACTGTTGTCCTGAGCCTGCCCAACAGCGGGATTGTTGCGGAAGTCGTTTCGGGATGTCTCGATCAGATTCAGCAGCATCTGATAGTCGATACAACGACCGGGGCCCCCGAGGACGCAAGGCAGCTTGCGACACGATTGGAAACTCACGGGGTGATTTATCTGGATGCAACTGTTGTGGGATCCAGTGAGCAGGTTCGACAGGGCGACGTTGTAACGCTGGTGGGTGGAACGATCGAGGGATTCGAAAAGGCTGTTCCGCTGCTGCAATGCTTTTCAGCGCAGCAGTTTCACACCGGGCCTTCCGGGACCGGAGCGACCGCGAAGCTGATCGTGAATCTTGTGCTGGGGCTGAACCGCGCGGTGCTGGCGGAGGCGTTGAACCTGGCCAAAGCCTGTCAGATGGATCCGGCCGGCATTCTGCAGATTCTGCGGAGTGGTGCGGCGTATTCGCGAGTCATGGATATCAAAGGTAACAAGATGATCCACGGGGATTTTGCCCCGCAGGCTCGTCTGGATCAGCACTGGAAAGACGTCGGACTGATTCTTGAACTGGGCCGCAGTAAAAACGCTGCCGTGCCGCTCAGCGAGCTGCACTCTCAACTGCTGAAACGTGCGTCAGAACTGGGGTTCGGCCAGCACGATAACAGTGCCATCATCAAGGCATTTGAGAATCCGGTGGAGTGACGCGTCGCCTTTGTCGAACAGCATTCTCTGAATGGGTCGGCACGTTTCCATCTTGAGCCGTCCTTGAGAGTGAATCGATCTTATGGAGCGGAGGGTGTCCATGCGAAGGAGTCAGCGGCCAGAGCTGAATACTGTGCTCGAAGCAAAGAAACCAGCTCCTGTTCGTTCGTAAGATCTCTGCCGGCAAGATTCAGTGTCTCTCCCGGATCTTCATCCAGGTTGTAGATTTCGAAGTCCGTGAGTTCAGCAGCCTGAGCCTTCTTCAGGTTCTCCGGAGTCAGATTTTCCAGACGGGGAAAGGCTCCGCCATTGAGTCGTGCAAGAACTTTCCATGGCCCATGTCTCATCGCCACGCGAGCATCGTTGATTGCATTGTAATAAGCCCACAAGAGAGGTTGAGGTCTCTGCGGCGCTTCGCCGCTCGTGAAGACAGGGACGAGACTGATGCCGTCCAATTTTCGATCCGCGGGTACCTCCGCATGGGCCAGTTCACTGAATGTGGGCAGCAGATCAAGCGAAGAGGCGGCTGACGTGATCACTTGAGCTTCGCGGATCCCGGCTGGCCAGTTCATGATTCCTGCCACATGGAACCCGCCGTCGTGAGTATGCAGCTTCATGCCTCGCAGTATTCCGGTTCGCCCCCATGAACGACTGCCTGCTTTGTAGCGGTTGAGTGTTTCCGGGCCGTTATCAGACGAGAACACAATGAGTGTGTTGTTGCGAAGTTTCAAGCTTTCCAATGACTCAAGCAAACGCCCAACCGCCAGGTCGACGTTATGCACATTCGCAAAATACTCCGCCTGTTCTTCGGTGAAGGCGACATCGCGATACAACGCGACCAGTTCCTGCGGAGAAGCGACCGGTTCATGCGGTTCATGAAACGGCAGATAGAGAAAGAAAGGGCGATCGGGATGAGTTGTCTTCTGCTTCTCCAGCCAGTTCACAACTTCATTGACGGCGATCTGACAACTGAATCCTTCCATTGGGCCGACCGGCTGGCCATTTCGCACATAGTTGACGGGGTTCTCATGCGATGGCCCGGCGTTGTTTTGAGTCGCCATCCAGTGATCAAATCCCGCGTCGTTCGGCTGAGGCTGTTCCGGGCTGTTAAAGTGGCTGTTGCAATGCCACTTACCGGCCATACAAGTGGCGTATCCAGCGCGTTGCAGAAGCTGGGGCAGTGTCAGTTCATGTTGCTGCATGTGAACGCGTTCGCGTGCATCAGACTTTGGCTGCTTCGATTCGGGGATCCAGTCATAAATCCCGGCTCGATTCGGGGACCGGCCCGTCATCAAGCCTACGCGAGAAGGCGAACACACCGGTGCGGCGGAATAGAAATTCGTGAAGCGAATTCCGGTCGCCGCCAGCTTGTCGAGATTTGGCGTTTTGATCTGAGGATGCCCGTAGACTCCCAGATCACCGAACCCAAGATCATCACAGAGAATGACGATCATGTTGGGCCGTGATTCAT
This sequence comes from Planctomycetaceae bacterium, assembly GCA_044235005.1. GTDB lineage: Bacteria > Planctomycetota > Planctomycetia > Planctomycetales > Planctomycetaceae > SXXK01. The sequence goes on from JBIIIF010000002.1 coordinate 75,608, forward strand.
CCGCCTGCAATGGGCCTGAAGTCGGTCGGCAGACAATGATCAGCAGCCACAGCAACAGTGTTGACAGTCTTCCACGCATTTTCTGAATTCTCCTGTTCGCACAACTGATTCCGACGCACCCTTGCGGGTTTATTCATGGCCGCGATACTACTTTTGGTTATCGCGGGAGTATATCTGATCGATCGTCTGTGGTCTTGCTCGGATAGGCTTGTTTGTTTTCGCCCGATCATCAATGGAACCGTACGGCTCGATGAATTTGAAAGTGACGACACAGTCGATCGAGATTCTTGGTCGACAGATTGTTTTCGATCTTCCAGCCGATCAGGAGGAGATGCTGGCCCTTGCGCTGAACGGTGAAGCGGCAGGCAGTTCCGAATGGGATCCGTATTGGGGGCTTTTGTGGGCGGCAGCTCCGGTGACCGCGGAATTGCTTTTGCGGCAGCCATGGAACCTTGGGTTAAGATCTCTGGAGATCGGTTGCGGAGTGGGTCTGGCCGGAATTGCGGGACTGATGGCCGGGCTTGACGTCACCTTCACGGATCATGCACCGGAAGCTGTCCGGATGGCGCAGGAGAACGCTGCCCGCAATGGTTTTCCTGACGCGGAAGGGCTGATCTTCGACTGGCGTAAACCAGTCAGTCGGCAGTTTGATTTCATCTTTGGCAGCGACATTCTTTACGATCTGGCCGTACACGAACCGCTGCTGACAACATTGGACGCGATGCTGTCACCGACGGGGCAGGTCTGGATTGGTGATGCTGGCCGCACGAACGCTCCGAGATTCGTCGAACGAGCTCGAGCTGCCGGCTGGAAAATCGAACTCCGCAATAGCCAGAACAAACCGAATGCTTCGCCTGGGCATCTTGAGTTCCGTCTGATCGTGATGACGCATGAGTCCACAGTTCCGTGTTCGAAATCAGTTGAGTAGACAAATCGGGATTATGCTGGTCGGCAACGGGTGTTCGGAAAGAACATGCGGAGAGATATCGGCGTCAGTTCCGCCCTCAGACTTTGCCCGGCAGCGCTGGGGTGCGTGAAATTCAGAGTCATCAGTCATGGCCGTGACGTGTTTTTCGACAGGTCAACAGGTTCTGTCCTGACGCTGTCGACTGCTTGTCGCTACTTGCGATGTTGGCAGTAATTCTTTGATCCTTCCACCGAGTTTATGTGCTCCGGATCGACGTCGTTCAAGCTGTGTTGATTTCCCCAGCCGAAGACTTTTTCGAACAGAGGCAGCAGTCGATTATTCTGGAGCGCCTTTTGGAAATAGACTTCGTGGTCCTTCTCCTTCAAGCCCATTTCATAAAGAACAGCATCGTGCCGGGTGATGCCGAGTTCATTGAAGTATCGCATCATAATGAAGTACTCGCACACATTTCCGCTTTCCAGTCGCCCTGCAAAATAGTACGGCATGAAACAGCCGATGACATAGCAACTGGCTGAGATGACTCGCCCGATCACGTGATATTTGATTTCGAAGTAACGCGAGACAGGAACATCGTACTGCCGCATGATGGAGAGCACTGTTTCCCGGTGTTGCCATTCATCAAGTTCGATCTGCCGGATGGCTTTTTTCTCGACAGGATTCCCGACGGCCCCGGCATGGCCAATATAGGCAAACGCCGCTGCCTTCTCCGCGGAGTAAGCTAATTGAAGCAACTTGACGAGTTTTGGATGCTGGAGGTTCAAGGCAGAGGCTTCCCGATTCATGGCCAGCAATGTGAGGACGACAGCCTTCAGTATAGCATCGTGAGAGTGTGCCAATCAGCGATTCTGGCTCAGGTTCTTCAGCATGTCGCCGATGGAGCAATGCGACTCAAGCGGATGTCGTAATGTTTTGTTCAGAGTAATCTCGTAGCTGTTTCGGCGGCCAACTTTAGTGACTTCCAGAAAGCCGGCTTCGACCAGTTCGGCCACGATCTTCTGCACCATTCGCTCGGTAATTCCCACCAGCACCGCGACCTCTCGCAGAGTGATCTCGGCGTTGCGATAGAGGCACAGCAACACATGGGAATGATTCGTCAGAAACGTCCAGCCAGCAATTCCGGCTGACATTGCGTTTACTGGCGTCGCACTGAAATTCTCGATTTCGCTTTTCCTGCGTTTTTTCATTGCTGTAGTTCTTGTACCGAACTCCAAATCACGATAAACAATACCCGAAATAAGTTTCGTGTATTTTGTTTCGCAAAATATCCAACGGGGGTTTGCATGCTGGATGTTCTCAGGATCAATCTGTGTTCGCCACTGACATTGTCCTTTGCATTAGGAGTATTTGCTCGACTGGTTCGCA
>JBIIIF010000079.1:0-24929 GCA_044235005.1 Planctomycetaceae bacterium
GGTTTCTCAGGCCGCTGGAAGGCGGTTTCTCAGGCCACCTTCTCCCTCTCTCGCTGTGAACGGAGCGGGTTGCAGTGCGAAGGAATGTCTCTCTCGGGACAGCCCTGGATGGCTCTCTGTAAGTGGCAGCCAGGACCGTTCTCTCATTCCTCACAACTGTTGCAACCGTTAACGTCACAACATCAGGAACAATTAGCACAGCCCGTGCCAATCGCAGAATCGTTACAGCCGTCACAGCCGGACCGTCAGCGCAAGATGTTTCAGGCACACGAGATATGCATCGTGACCTGAAAGCAGACGGCTCCACGAGGTCTGGTTGTGCGCATCGTAACGTTTACGACTTGTTTAACGATTATGATCAGAATTCTGAACATAACGGTCGTCAAGATTCTGCGAGCGGTTCCGGCGACTGTGAATACCCGGAGCTCGGGGCTAATTCTTGAGGCGACGGTCCTGCCGGAGAATCGTGTTGGCAGTGCTGGGGCAGGAAACCCGGGTTCAATCGCATCGCGGATGGGACATTCAGTCGCTTCATCGAGGTGTTACTGGTATCGTCTGAGCATCCGAAATCGCGTTGGCGATAACCGCCCAGCGATCAGCCGGACCAGGAAAGGACAGCGGCAACGATGGCGAAGTGTTTGGTTACAGGCGGAGCAGGCTTTATTGGCAGTCACCTGACTGAACTCCTGCTGAGTCAGGGGCACGTGGTGGTGGTGCTGGACAATCTCTCCACCGGCCGCGCTCATAATCTGGATGCCGTGAAGCACAACAGCCGACTCGAGATCCGAAATGGATCCATCACAGATCCCGTCGCGCTGGGCGAAGCGGTACATGGCGTTGATATGATTTTCCACCTGGCCGCCGCCGTGGGTGTGAAGCTTGTCGCCGACGATCCTGTGCGGACGATCGAAACCAATATCTATCCGACCGATCACCTGCTGCGTCTGGCCGTGCAGGGATCCGTCAAGAAATTCTTTCTCGCATCGACCAGCGAAGTTTACGGGAAGCATCCCGGCGAATCATGGGTCGAAGACGATGACCTGCATCTCGGCCCTACCAGCCGACCTCGCTGGGCTTACGGTTGTTCAAAAGCCATTGATGAGTTTCTGGCTCTGGCTTACCACAAGAAATTCGGTCTGGGTGTCACCGTCGGTCGATTCTTCAACGTCGTGGGACCTCGCCAGGTCGGCAACTACGGTATGGTCGTGCCACGTTTTGTCGAAGCCGCATTGCGTGGTGGTCCGGTCATTGTGTACGACGACGGTTCTCAGGTCCGCTGCTTTGCGCACGTGCGCGAGATTACTCAGTGCATCGCGAAACTGATGGCAACGGAATCCGCGGAAGGCCGTGTGTTCAATATTGGCAGCGACCAGCCAGTTTCAATTCTGGAGCTGGCCCAGCGTGTCATCGCCAAGACAAATCCCAAAGTCGAAGTTCAATTCGTGCCGTACGCGCAGGCTTACAGCGAAGACTTTGAAGATGTTCAGCGTCGAGTTCCCAACGTCAATCGACTGTTTGAAACGATTGGTCAGAAGCCGGTGACGACGCTCGACGAGATTCTCGACGACATTATCGCATGGAAGCGTGATTTGATGTGATCGTCAACGACGATCCAGCGCCAGCAGTCCGGCGATCGTCAGCCCGAATCCGATGATGCCGATGATGTTCATTTGCTCGCCGAACAGGAACACCGCTCCCACGGCACACAGAGCATTTTGTGAGGCATTGATCACATTCGCCCGGCTGATAGTCAGGAACCGCATCGCGTGAGTAATCGCGTAGAAGCCGATCGCATTGAATATCCCGGCAGTTGCGATCGTCAGCCATTCTTTGGGAGTAATGGCAGTAATTGTCGACAGCGGCAGGATGCATAAACTGATCGGACACAGCACCAGAAAACCGGCCGCACTGAACAAGAACAGAGTCGCCTCGACGCGCATCTGCGATCGAACCGCTCGGCGAATGTAGACGCCTGTCACACCGTAACAGATGCCCGAAAACATCGACAAAGCGACGCCGACAGGAACACTTAACGCCGCCATGGAAACAGTCTCGGGCGTATCAGAGGCTCTGGAGGTTGCTGACGACGACAGAAACGCGATCGACGCAATCATCAGTCCGATACTGATCGCGGTTCGCACCGAGACCTGATCCTTGAGGATGATTCTTCCCATGATCGCGCCGCTGCAGATGATCGTTGAGAAACAGATGGGCACCGAGATTGCCAGACCGATGGCTCGCAATGACATCTGAAATGCAAAGTTGCCTCCCAATTGATTGAACAACGCGGTCACAGCAATCGGCCAGACGAGGCTCCATTCGGGAAAGGTCGTGAGCCCATTCAGTCGTCGGCGAGCAAACAGAAAGATCGCCACGGCGAATGTCGGGAAGGCTTTTGTGCCCGCCACCCACATGTCCCAGCCCGTTCCTCCGTCAGTCTTTGAGAGTCCTCGCAAGGCGAGGTTGGCAACCGAGTACGTCACGGCCGCGAACAAGCCCAGCAGCATGCAGCGCGATTGGATCCGAGCGGCCGCCTCTGCGGAAAGCTCCACAGGCGATAATGTCACCGCGTCAGTCGCAGATGAGGATTCGGTTCCGGACATGACGGTTCTAAGGAAACGCTGGGGAAAAGTGATTATTCGGCCGAGAATTCAGCATGTTTCGCCAGCATAAGCCGAGCAAGTGCCAAAAACCCGAACCCCGGAGTGGCGGAATCATAGGCTCGAACCGACGCAGGGCGAGAACACGACCTACTTTTTCAGGTGTTTCTCACGAGCGACCGCGGTGCCCACAAAATCGTTTCATGGCAAGCCGCTGGCGTTCTGTGAGCTAAACAAGGTTGCCTGTTGGCGTTCATCTGATCATCACCCGAAGCGTTGTTTTTGAAGTTGCGCTGGACAAGACTGGGGAAGATCAACGGGGCGAAAACAACGGGAATTCTCACAACCCGACGCTGTTTTCCGGTGTTTAATCCAACAATCATTGGTGGCTGCTGCGACTCATCATAACAAGCGAATACCACCGGGAGTGTACCCAGTGGAAGAGAAAATTTTTATTGGTTGACCTGAATGCAAAGTCCCCGTGGCACAATTCTAAACTCCACACCGCGGGCAACCTGGTTTGCCGGGGCGCGAGCGATTTCGTCGCCATGCCGCAGCGGACTGACGTTGATTGAGCTGACCATGGTGCTGCTGATCATGGGAATTCTCACCGCCGTCGCAGCACCTCGACTCACCTCGCAACTCAACCACCATTCCGTCGGATCAATCCGCAGTCTGATTGAGACGGACCTCAAGGCGGCTCAGCAGGAAGCCTTGACGACCAGCTCTTCGGTCACCTTCTCCATCGACCGTCTTCGCAATCTTTACTCCATCACAGCCCGACGCGGCGGCACTACTACCGTCGTGAAAACGATCCGCATTGGAGCTGACCCGTGGAACAGCCAGATCACGTCCCTCCTGCAGGGCAGTACACGGAAACCTGTCGACACGACGGCCCTGACGATCAACGGTGCGGGTGTCTTTGCAGAGAATCTGGTAATCAATCTCGCTTCGGGATCAGCAACCGCGCGAGCCACAGTGGATGCGGCAACCGGCCGCATTCTGGTGGAGTAATCGCATGCGAAATCTCATACAGCACAGTCGAACCGTCCATCCCTCTGAACTTCGGAAACCAAACGTTCAACCGGCATCAAAAAATTGTCGTGGGTTTACTCTGCCGGAGCTCCTGATTTCCGTGAGTGCCTCAGGACTGCTTATGGTCAGCCTGGGTTCCGCACTCAACATCGCCACGCGCAGTCTACGACCGGATGCCGCGGCGGCAGTCAGTCTGGATTCGGGACGCAGCTTGCGAATGATTCAGGAAGATCTCCGTTTCGCCACACGAATCCTTGAGCGCGGGCCGCGATCGATTCGAATGCTGACCACCGATGCAGATCGCAGCGGAAAAGGGGACATTGTACTTTATTCCTGGACCGGAACCGCCGGAGATAATTTACTGCGTTCCGTGAATGGTTCCACAGCAATCCCGATCTGTGAAGATGTGACAGACTTCAACATCGCGCTCAGCACGTGCGGAGAATCGCTGAAGATCCCGAAGCCATCCGCCCCCACGAACGAATCGCTGTTTCGTCAGCAGACCTCCACTTCCAGCCTCGACTGGGACTACGTGGACTCAGCCAATGCCTACGGTCAATTGTTTTCGCCAGCGTTGTTTCTGTCGACAGCCAGGCCGAGTGCCGATGACGAATGGCAGATGACTCGTGTTGAATTCTTCGCGGCCCGTGAGTATTCCGGGAGCGGCAGCACTTATCGATTTCAGTTGAGAAAGGCATCAGACGACGGCCTGCCAACAAACGAAACAATTTACACAGAAACCAGAGACCCCAACATTGTGTCTTCATCAGGAAGCTGGACCAGCATTTCCCTGACTGGCCTGCCATGGCTGGACGCATCCCAGAATATCGCCATGACGTTCACTTACGGGTCGGGCTTTAACCGTCTGGTGCTGCCAATACGGGAAGACAGCAGCGTGACCGGATATCTGGGAACGGATGAGTCACCATCGCAATGGTTGCGTCCCGCTGGCCAGCGTAGTCTGGTGTACCGTGTTTACGGTCGAATTCGGCCCAAAACTCATGATGATCAGGAAGAACCTGTACGACGATTTCAGACGGCGGAACTGCAACTCACGGCCTCGGCTTTGGGTGGCACTCCAATGTACGCGGCTGCAGAGTTCCTGAATAAGCCGCTGGATGCAACAGTTCTGGCGGAGACTGACTTTTCGAACAACTCCATCACTGACGACAGTAACTTCGATGGTGCGGCTGACTGGACTCTTAGTGCCACCGGTTCCGGCAATTCATCAGCCATCTCCGGAGGACTCTGGACGGCCACAAACCAGGCCATTCAATTAGCCTCCATGATTCCGGCAGGCGTCCAGACAGAGATCGAAGTCAGCGGCCGAGATAACACCTCATCGTCCGGCAACGTCATGATTCGGGCGGCTGGACGGCAGACGGCAGGCGGCAACAGCGTCTCCGTTCTGGTGACCCTGGCTTTACAGTCGAACGGAACACAAACTCTCGTTCTGTTCGAGGAGACATCGACGAACACATTCGTCAGGCGCGAACAATTCACAATGCTCAACTCGACGCGCCAGGACATTCGCCTCATCCTCAATCCCGTGCGAGAATCCGTCACCGTCTGGGTGAACGGAGTTCTGTTGACTACCTGCCGCTTGTCGCTGATTTCGGCCCCCGCCCTGCCGTCTGCGGTTCAGTTGCAGGCCAGCGGAAATTCCTGTGAGTTTGACTCTTGCAAGGTGCTGACACGCTCTCTCACCACGACGGAGACCGTGCTGCCATGAAGAATCGTCAGAACCACAGGATCCCTGTTGCAGGCCATCGCGAACGATTATCCCGCCGCGCTCGTCGATCTGCTTTCACGATCGCGGAGACTGCTCTGGCCACATTGATTGTCGGTCTGCTTGTTGTCGGATCGCTGAAGTCACTTTCCGCTTCGTTTCAAACTCATAGGTTTTCCGAGAATCGAGTTCGCGCGCTGTTTCTTGCGGAGCAACTGCTGATCGAACTGTCATGCCTGAGCTGGTTCGATCCGGACAAACCGGCCACAGCAGGCACGATTGGAAAAGACACCGGCGACCCTTTAACCGTGACTCGCCGCGATCAACTGGACGACATGGATGATTTTCACAAATGGACTGAGCAACCAAAGTCTCGCAATGGAGTCACCCTGACCGGCGTGTCGACGCTGATCCGAACGGTCACTGTGGAAAACATCTCATTGTCAAACCCGACGGTCAAGGTTGCCGCAAACGTCAGCACAGGGATCCGTCGGCTGACCGTCGTTGTCACGGAGAACGGAACAGAGCTGGCTCGTTTATCAACACTGCTGACGAATTCCGACAACTCTTTGCGTGCCGGAATTTCTGAACAGCCGGTGGTCCCCAACGCTGTGATGCGATAGCAGAAAGAACAGCACATTCGATGAAAAATTCGGCCCCAAAATCAGACCGGACAACGACTCGCCGCGGTGCGTTGCTGCTGCTCGTCCTGATTACCGGCACGATCATCTCCGTGATCAGCCTTGGGGCGCTGATTGTTCAGAATGTCCATCTGACGCAGGGCACGTCAATGAAGGATGCCACCGCGGCACGCTGGTCGGCTCGATCCGGCATCGCACTGGCCACGCAGGACGTTTCCGGCTCGACGGGCTGGAGAAACACGAAGAAACCCGGGACGTGGTACTCAGGAGTCAGATTAAACTCCGGAACCATGAGTGTGGCGGCATCCGATCCGACAGATACCAGCTTCGCAGACAGCATCACAGAACCAGTTCTGCTGGAGGCGACCGGCTCTGTGGGAAACTCCGTGCAGAAAAGCTCCGGGCTCCTGTTGGCGGAGTCAGCGCTGCGGCAGGCGATGATGTTTCATCTTGTCTGCGGTGATGATCTGTCCGTCAGTGACGCAACCGTGGAAGGGCCAGGCTGGATTGGAGTCAAAGACCAGATCAGCGTCGGCGGCGTCAATTCCGTCCGATGCGATGTGCTGACAGGCGACACCGATTCACCATCGGGATTTCTCCACCGCGTCACGACCGGAGCGACACTGGAAGATCTGCCGACCTATTCTGACTTCAGCGAGATTGTGAGTCTGGGAACGGCCGTGTCCAGCTCTCAGATTCCGACTGCAAGTGCGACAACGGCAGAGACGATCCTGAATCCTGACTTTGGACGAGGCAATCAGGGCTGGATGACGGCCCCCGATGGTGACCTTGATACGTTTTCCTCTGGCGGCGTCGGCAACTCATCGTGCGCCGAAGTGGACAGTCGTCCCAGCACTTCCTGTGGTTTGGTTCATGATGTGACCGGAATCATCCGAAGGGGACTGCAGACACAGTTGTCGGCTGCCGTGATGCCGCTTTCGTCGGCATCAACGTTCGAACTCTCGCTGCTTGTCACAACGACCGCCGGGACTTCCACGGCTGCCAGCTGGACGTCAGGCTCGATCAACGCCGGCAGCTCTTCTACAAACTTGCAGACGATCTCAACAACCGTCACTCCAACATGGTCCGGGCGACTGATTTCTGCACAGTTGAAGATCCGGACAAATGGAGCTGGTTCCGCGGGAACGCAGGATTTCCGAGTCGACAACGTGAGCATGAGAATCTCATCGGCTCCGTCGGGCAGAGCGATTTACCGCACAGTTGTTTCGACCGGAACCAATCCATTTTCCGTCGCGTCGAATTCTAACGGGATCTACGTGCTGGACTGTGGTGGCAATGATGTCACGATTTCCGACTGCATGATTGTGGGGACTTTGGTGTTGAGAAATACGGGGACCGTGCGAGTCGGCGGCGGGCCGATTCAGTGGCGTCCTGCAAGACCCGGTCTGCCGGCGCTGGTCGTGGATGGCGATCTGATCCTTTCCTTTAGTCGCTTTGGGCTGACGGAGCGCGAGTTAAATGTGAATCTGAATCCCAGCAGCACAGCCGACGAGAATGGCAGTACGGATTCGAGCATGAACGATACGTACATTCCGGAGCTTCGCGGGCTGGTCTTTGCTTCCGGCGATGTCACGCTTGCAGGAGATCTTCGCATCAACGGTACTGTCATTTGCGGCGACGACATGACCATCCAGCAGCGAGCAATTCTTGGCTTCGCCCCGCAATACCTCACGGTTCCTCGCCAGGCGACACATGCCACGAAGTCGTTTCTGCGGGAGACGACCGGGGTGACTCGGGCGTTTGATTGATCGCCGGGAAAGAAAGCATTTCTTCGAATCCTGCCAGTGCCAGTAATCAGAATAGCCCCTGTTGTACTGGAACGGCTCAACCGTGTATGTTCCGCCTCTGCAGCCGGGGCTGCACCTGCGGAGCCGAAGAAATGCAGGCCAATTTAGACGCCGGTTGATGAATCACCACGCCGGCCGGAATTTCAGGGATTCGAAACGTCGTGACAGAAATCGCTCAGCAAAGACTCGGACTGTTTGAAGCCTACGGCGTTGAACTGGAATACATGATTGTCGCGAAAGACAGCCTGGATGTTCTGCCAGCCTGCGATCGCCTGATTGAAGCCGAATGCGGAAAGATCGAATCGGAGATTGAGCGAGGCCGTATTGCGTGGTCCAACGAACTGGTGTTGCATGTGGTTGAACTCAAGACTGCAGCGCCGGCTCCGGCGTTGACGGGGCTTTTCCAGGAGTTCCAGAGCCAGATTCGACAGATCAACAAGCGACTGCAATCGCTCAACGGAATGCTGATGCCATCAGCAATGCATCCGTGGATGGACCCGTTTCGCGAAATGCGATTATGGCCTCACGACTACAGCGCGGTGTATGAAGCGTTTAATCGGATCTTTGATTGTCGAGGCCACGGGTGGGCGAATTTGCAGAGCGTCCATTTGAATTTGCCGTTCGCTAACGATGCCGAGTTTGGTCGACTGCATGCCGCCGTGCGTTTGATTCTGCCCTTGCTGCCAGCGATTGCAGCAGCCTCGCCAGTTGTCGAAGGCCGCCTGACAGGACGAATGGACAATCGCCTGAACGTCTATCGCACGAACTCCAAACGCATCCCGATGGTCGCTGGCCGGGTGATTCCGGAGCGAGCTTTCACCGAAGCCGAATATCACCGGCAGATTTTCGATCCGTTGTTCCGCGAAATCTCGCCACATGATCCGGAAGGTGTGTTGCAGGATGAGTTCCTGAATGCGCGCGGAGCCATTGCTCGGTTCGGTCGCGGCTCAATTGAAATTCGAGTCATCGATATTCAGGAGTGTCCGGCCGCCGATCTGGCCGTACTGCAGGTGACCGCCGCGGTGCTGCAGTCCCTGACGGATGAAAAATGGAGTTCTCTGGAAGATCAACAGTCCGTCGAGATTGAACCGTTGCACGCCGTGCTGCTGGATTCGATTGAGAAAGCGGAGCTCGCCACGATCAACGATCCAGATCTCCTGCGACTGTTTGGCTATACGCGAGCAAATTCCTGCAGTCTGCAGGAATTGTGGCGTCATCTGTATCAGCAGACGAGTCCAAAGATGGATGCGGAAACTCAGCGTGCCTTCGAGAGTATTCTGGATCACGGCCCACTGGCTCGTCGGATTCAGCAGCGTCTGTCTCGTGATCCTTCGATGCTTCAGATCACCGAAGTCGCCTGCCAGCTCTGCGATTGTCTTGCTGCAGGACATCAGTTTGGGATCAAACGGCGGTAAGCACAGTCGAGCGACAAGTTGCGTTTATCCGAACCCGAACGTCTGTTTTGAAGTTGCAAGTTTGTGACGATCCCAACCCGCTGCGTCAGCGAGGGATCGTGCTTTCGCGCTTGAGGCAGTGTCCGGGAAGATCCCTCGCTGACGCGTCGGGTTATGATGAATCCCTTTTTTCTCGCACCGTTGATCTCCGGAAGCTGTGGGCCGCTCCCAATAACCCGGCTTTGTGGCTGCGACGAAGCCGTAGCCTGCTGAGCACGCGACCCGGAGACCTGAAGAACTCTTTGATCCGCTCACACGCCTTATGCGTTCGTGTTCCTTCGGAAGGTTCTCATTCGCCCCCTTGCCGTGTAGCATAGCCGTGCCCTCATTTACCTCAGGAGCTGTTTTGATGCTGCGAAGTCTGGCCTTGCTGCTTTCACTGTTGTTTGCGACCGCGATTTCCTCGGCGGCCGAGATCACTCTGGATCGCCCCGGAGATCGGGAGTTCGTCCGTGACAATGCCTCTATGCTGACGGAGCCGGACAAGGCGGAGATCGTTGCCCTCTGCGATAAGCTGCTTACCGACAAAGCAACGCCGATCATCGTGATTACGATTGATCGAATGAGTAATCACGGGGGCAATGGCATGCGGATTGAGACGTTTGCCAGATTGCTGTTCGACCAATGGGAGATTGGTCAGGCGGAACTTAATGGTCAGTTGTGGAACACGGGAATCCTGGTGCTCGTCAGCAAAGGCGACCGGAAGGCTCGCATTGAACTGGGAGCCGGCTGGCATCGCGACAAGGATCAGCTGTGCAAGAGCATTATGGATGATCAGATCATTCCTCACTTTAAGCGTCAGGATTTTTCAGGAGGCATCAAGGCTGGTGTTGCAGCATTGAACGCGATGGCTCGTGAAATGCCGATGCCGGGTGTCGCTCCGACAACGGTCGCCAACGATCCTGATCCCGGCTCAAATCCCGGCTATCCCGGCAACTCTTTTCAGGGGCAATCGCAGCAGAGGCCTCAGACTCCCGCCTGGTTTCCAATTGCCGTGGTGATGGTGATCGGAATCGCGATCTTTACGGGCGTCTCCCTGTATCGCAGTGGAGCGAGTGGTCTGGCCTGGGCGTTGTGGGCGGGAATTTTTGCAATCCTCGGAGCAATTCTCTACGCGATGGCCCAGAGCAACAGAAACAGTGGCGGCAGGCACTATGGTGGTGGAGGAGGATTCGGTGGCGGAAGCAGTGGTGGAGGATTCTCCGGCGGTTCGTTTGGCGGTGGATTCTCCGGCGGCGGCGGTGCGAGCGGTTCGTGGTAATCGACGTCCGTTTCGCGGGTTTCAAATGACGACTTACTCTGTGATTTAAGAGAGATTTCCCATGCTGTCTGCTGCCAGGTGTTTTTCCGAAGCTGACCGGAAGCGAATCAATGCATGTGTTGGTGCAGCCGAGTCAAAAACTTCGGCAGAGATTGTCCCGATCGTGGCGACATCGTCCGGTCGCTATGACCGCGCTGAAGATCTGGTCGGGCTGTGGTGCGGGGTCGTGTTGATGATTCTGATGGCGGTGTTCTGGCCAGCACCAGCCGTTTCGATGGAATCCGGAAGCTGGGACAAAGATCCAACTCTGCTTCAGGCCGGTAAGTCGATCATCGCAATGCTCGTGGGCTTTATGCTGGGCGTCGCGGCAGGATCCCGGATCGGCTCAATTCGTCGAATGTTTACGCCCGCGAAGCAAATGCGAGAAGAAGTGCAGCAGTCTGCTCGCGCGATTTTCTTTGACAAGCGAATTCATCACACTGACTCTGGCAGTGGCTTGATGATTTACGTTTCGCTCTTCGAGCATATCGCAGTCATTCTCGCCGACCAGAAGATACTGAATATTCTGGGGCAAGCCACGTTGGATGAGCTTTGTGGTTCACTCGTCACGCAACTCAAGCAGGAATCTCCGGCTGACGCGATCTGCAAGACCATTGAGGCGGCCGCTGAGAAACTCTGCACCGCATTGCCTCGCCAAAACGGCGACATCAACGAGTTACCAAATTCGCTGATCACGATCGACTGATATCGTGAACCCAGTTGGCAGTGCTCTCTGTCACTTCAGCGATTAATCTCCAGCATTCTCTCCAGCATTCACCGCGAAGTTTCCCATCCCGGCCTCGCTGAGTGCCAGGCGGACAGGCTGCGATTCAACTGACGCCGGAAAACAGGGAACGTTTATCCAAGAAAAGGCTGAACACGAACAATGGGTATTACCATCAAATCGCTTCACCGAATGGACGGTTACCATGATCGACATCATGGCACTGTCACGCATAATGGAAACCCGTGTGAAGCGGTGTTGTTTGGCCCGTTCGAAAAGCTGCGGCTTTTGTTGAACACGGACACCTCAGCGGAATTCGAACTGGACGAAATCATCTCTGTCACAGTTAATCTCTGCAAAGATGATGCTGTTTCTGGGCTGTATATGTTGGCTGACGGTCAAGTGGCCATTGATGGTTCGGTCCATAATGAAATCAGGATCGATGACCAGGTCAGCCTGTTCGATGTGTACATTCAGAACGGTGTCGACTTTCTGACGATCTCAACGAACGATCTTACCGAGCGTCCGGAGATAGGCACGAGAATCAGAATCATCGGCAAAGGGCTCCGCGTCTACCCAACGTTCACATGAAGCCTGGGCCGCCAAATGCCTCTTATGAATCGAACCGGAGCGGGAAGCTATCGGGGGTGAGGACCCTACTTTAACTGCAGAGGCACCGAAACCACTTCCCCTTCGCGTAGCACTTCAATCGTAATCCTGTCGCCGGGGCGATGGCTTTCGATCTCTGACAGGAACTCATCAGGCTTCAACGTCTTCTTTCCGTTGACGCCCACGATGATATCGGCCCGATTCACGTCGCGTGATTCAAACGTGACGAAGCCGCGTTTGTTGCGGACAATCTCCGGACCTCGTAAACCGGCCTTCGCGGCGGGGCCATCAGGCACCAACGTAATGATTCGAAGACCTTCTTCAAGTTTCGCGACTTCATCAATGCCAAACTCTGGTCGAATGAATCGGCCATGTTCGATCAACTCTGGTACGATGCGGGCCACCAGGTTGGAAGGAATCGCAAAGCCGATCCCCGAGTTCTGACCGGTCTTACTGGCAATGGCCGTATTCATGCCGATCACTTCGCCATGAGAATTCATCAGCGGGCCGCCCGAGTTCCCGGGGTTAATCGCCGCATCAATTTGAATTACAGACTTAATCGAGCGGGCTCGCGTGACTGGCAGAGTTCGATCCAGACTGGAAATGATTCCCGTCGTCATGGTTCGCTCAAGGCCAAACGGATTCCCAATCGCAAAAACTCGCATGCCGACTTTCAGGCTTGAGGAATCAGCGAACCGGACAGGCACCAGCTTCTCAGGCGGGGCCTTAATTCGGACAACTGCCATGTCGTTGATTGGGTCAGCTCCGACAACTTCGGCTTCGAACTCTTCGCCGTCGTGGAGTGTTACAAGAACTCGCTGAGCCCCTTCAATCACGTGATTGTTCGTCAGGATATGACCATTCTGATCGAGGATAAATCCGGACCCGGAATCCTCGGTTGGGTTCTCCCCGAAGAATCCACGAGCCGCCCCGATGCGCGTTCCTATGTTCGCGACGCTGCGGTTATTCGTTTCGTAAACATAAGTCGACACGGCCTCGTCAGGAGCCAGTCCCTCAGCGTTGTAGACACGCGGCGGTGCGATTTCGCTAAGAGAATCAACAGCAACTGTTTCGGCCTGTGTTTCCGTGGGATAAGAGACAGGCTTCTCGACGCGGCCAGTTTTTCTGGATGTCGTGGAAAGATCTCGTGGAAAACGATCCTGCTGGGCCGCTGAGACCATGAGTGTGCCAGCTCCGGATTGCATCCAGAACATGACGCAGCCGCCAAGAATTGAAGAAATCAGACATAAGGCAGCGTTCTTCATCGCTGCTCCTCCTGAAGTACGATTACAGTTCAAAATATGTCCTATGACATTTCGTCATTCTTCGGACGTTGGAAACTGAGGCCGGGTGTTCGCAGGATCTATCATGCAGATCATTGCCTCATTTGTGGCCGCTCAAAGATGAAGTGATCAGCTCAAGCCAAAACCCGCTTTGATCAGGCGGGACTTTATCAGACCACCTCAATTTCAGAAAACCCCGAATGAACACGCTGCTGACCCCATACGACGTTGCCGTCTGTGCTGCCCAGGAAGCCGGCAAAGTTCTCGCACGCTATTTTCACGAGGGTTTTGAAGTCCGAAACAAAGGAGTCGCGGATCTGGTCACAGATGCGGATGTCGCCGCCGAGCGACGAATCGCAGAAATCATTCGCACAGCCTTCCCTGACCATGCGATTCTGGGCGAGGAGGAGAATTCAGGCGATCTGTCTTCCGAGCATTTGTGGGTGATCGATCCGCTCGATGGAACCACAAATTTTGCCCACCATATCCCCCACTTTGCCGTATCAATTGCCTATCTTCATCACGGGGTGGCTCAGTGCGGAGTTGTCTGGAATCCAATTCGCGAAGATCTTTATATCGCGCGAAGAGGGCATGGTTCGACACATAACGGCAAAGCGATTCATGTCGGAAGCCAGACGCAAATGAGCGAATCTCTGATCGGCATTGGTTTCTACTATGATCGAGGAGCCATGATGGAGGCCACCCTGGCGGCGATTGGTGCCTGTTTCCGGCGACAGATCCATGGAGTCCGACGCTTTGGGACGGCATCTCTGGATCTGGCCCACGTCGCAACGGGACTGTATGGTGCCTACTTCGAGTATCAGTTATCGCCCTGGGACTACGCAGCCGGACAGTTGTTGGTCGAAGAGGCAGGCGGGCGGGTGTCAACATGTACCGGTGAAGTGATACCGTTGAGGAAAACGAGCATTCTCGCGTCGAACGGTCAGGTGCATGAGGAAATGCTCGCGACGGTTCGCGAGCCTTATGTGGGGCTGGGCCGCGATTGAAGATCACACGGTGGGACGGAGCTTTTTTTTGCCGGATTCGTAAGAATTTTTAAGCGTTAACCGGACTGGCATCCAAAGTCTCAGGAATCAAACCACTCTCAGTGCGCAACGAACAGATTTTCATAAGAGACTGCTGTGCTGAGGCAAACAGAAACCGGTCACAACTGTTTGCCAACAGTCTGATAACCGAACCATCAGTCTCACATTCAGACGAAAAACACCGCAGGAATCTGGTAACTTCACGCGGTGTTCTCTGTCGTCCCGACTACCAACCACCACGATCAAGTTACTTTGGCATTGGCAGCACGATCAAAGCGTCCTCAGCAAATGATGCTTCAGCGGCTTTACCGTTGATCCTGTACTGAATCTTAAGCTGCTTCACGCTGCCCGGAAGCGGATCACCGCCGAAGCTTGCGTTGTAGCTTGCCGATACAAGAGTAATGATTGGCAGATCACCGGCCTGTTTTTTCAGAACGGCGGTGACGTCCTTCTGAGTCGCCCCGGAACCGTACTCCGCCTTGACGATTTCCAGGCTCATCTTTTCGATACCGGCCGAGGCGATCAGTTCCTTCACGTCGACGCCTTTACCCCCCAGCTTCTGAGCGATCACCAGAATGGCTCCCGTTGCATCGTCCTTTAGTTCGGCAACTTTCATCAGCCTGATGGCCATCTTAAGATTGTCCACGGTTGGATAACGCTTCAGGATATCAACGACCAGTTTCTTCTCTGCCGTCTGTTGAGCAGCGTCGTAGGCCTTCTGGCACATCTCTGTACGCTGAGCGTCGGGCAATACGAACTGGCGAGCAATCCGGATGTATCCTCGCAGCGCACGCACCTGATAAGGATTCGACGGAAGCTTAGCCAGATCCAGAAGAACAGGAGCCGCGTCTTCCGTCATCCATTCTCCAAGCAGACGGCTGCTGGCGTCCTGCAGTTGAGCATCGTTACTTCGCGCCGCTTTACCAACTGTCTGCAGCGATGTTGTGCCACCCATGGCTCCCAGAATCTGCAGCAGGGTGACCTTCACTGGCACCGCCTTGACTCGCTCAACGGCTGCGGACAGTTCCTTCGCACACGCTTCGCGATCGGCCATGCGAATGCTGGCGGCCTTAAGCGCTTTCTGAGCGGTCTCGGCGTCTTCTGCCTTCTTCGGAGTCACGACCTGATCAATCAACACCGTCAGTTGTTTCAGCGAAACTGTTTCCCCTAAGGCCACCAAAGCCGACGTACGGACGACGTTGCTGCTGTTGTCGAGTGCCTTCAGCAGTTGCGGAATAGCCTCGATGCGACGCTTGCCGACAAGCTCAATCAGAAGAGGATAGGTCGTTCCTTCAGCCTTCGGAAGCAATGCAACGATCTGAGCATTCACGTTGTCTCCAGGAAGTTCGGCCAGCGTATTTCTGGCGGCCGCCGAGAGTTCAAGGTCCTTGTCGACAGCGATTCTCAGCAGTGAAGTCAGGCACGATTCGTCTCCGACTCGGGACAAGGCGTCAATCGCCGACAGTCGGACGACTTGAGGCCCCTGCTCTGCCGCTTTCAGAACGGCGGCCAGCACGACGGTGTCTTTTCGATCTGCCATCGCGCGGACAATCAGGGCCGCCCGATCTTCCTTTGACTTCGACATTTCGGTTACGAGGACATTGTCGATTTCGCTGCCCGGAAATTCACGAGCCGTCCCCAGCGCCATTCGAAAGAGTCCTCGATCTGTCGCATGCAGCTGTTCGACCAGTAATGGGATGCCGTCCTGACCACGAGCCAGAATGGCTCCTCGAGTGGCTTCGATGATTCGCTGGGGATGTACATCAGATGCTCGCACTGCGTCATAAATCGCTATCGCGTCCGCCGTCCTCCCATCGGAGTGCAATCTTTCGGCACACAGAACACATCCTTCCGCGACATACGATCTCACTTCAGGAGCGGCGTCTGCCAACGCCGAACGAAGAGCTGCTGCAGCGCCGTCATTTCCAATTCGTCCCAGTGCAACGGCGGCCGCGGCAGCCACGTCCACGTCGGCGTCCTTCAACTTGCCGTCCAGGGTATCAACAGCCGCCGCATCTCGACGCACACCGATTGAATTGATAGTGCCGACCAGCAGTCGGCCCTGCAACGTTCCCGTTGCAGTTCGTAATGCTTCATTGGCTTCGGATCCCGGGATGGCTTCCAGAGCAATTCTTGCCCACGAAGACAGTTCGGGAACAGGCAGGAGTTTTGCCAGTTCAGGGACTGAAGCTCCAGAGCCAAAAATGGCCAGTTGCTTGCAGGTCATGGCCTTGTCCGCCGGCGCGGCATCAGATTTCAGGATCGCCAGCAGTTCCTGTTCTTTTTCTGGTGACGCTGCGGGGCCGTCAGCCAAAATCACGTTCGCAAAAGTCAACGTGGTCAACAATGCCGTGGCAACGACACTTTGCAAAGAGGAGCGATAAATTCTCATGAGTCTATTTTCCTGTGAGATGAATCTGGTGGGAGAGTTCAAACTGCAAGTGCCTTTTTCAAATCTGAAACTTCCGATCTCAAATTCGAATGGCGAGAGCCCGTACCTGTGGCCGCGATCAGAGCCTCCACGGTTCACGAAGAGCTTCCGATCGCAGTCGGTTTGCCTGTTCATCATTCACAAATTCATGAGTCGTATTGTCGTACTTCACCGTGCGTCCCAGATGCAGCGCGATATTGGCTGCATGGCAGGCGATGTGAGCATTACAGGCCGCATCGGCATTGCCTTTTGGCTGACTACGAGTCTTCACGCAGTCGAGGAAGTCTCTCACGTGATACGTCGCCGGATAGCCGCCTATCTCTTCCACTGTTCGGCCTGCCAGCAATGCCGGTGAGCTGAGAACCAGCTTGCCGCTGTCACCTGCTTCGACCCAGCCTGTTTCACCTTCGAAGCGAACCGGACAGGATCCCAGCGGAATCCAGCCGGTTTCCCGAAAGATAAGCTCACAGCCGTTTTCATATCGAGCAACCAGCTGACCATCTTTGGGAGCATCGTACTCGACTGGCGGCGGACAATCGCCCACTGCCCACTGGCAAAGGTCGACACAGTGAGAGCCCCATTCAAGCACTCCGCCGCCGACAAGCCCTCCGCCCTTTTCAAAGTTAAAACCATCCAGCAGTTTGGGATTGAACGGTCGCCAGGCCGCCGGGCCCAGATACATGTCCCAGTCAACGAGATTCTTGTCTGGTTCGGTTTCCGGAATCAGCCATCCGCTCATCATGGCCTGCATGCCAGCCGGATGTGCAAACACCCTGGTCAGCGTTCCAAGCTTTCCGGTGCGAGCCAGCTGACACGCAAAGGCAAAGTGAGGCAGGTTCCGCCGCTGAGTTCCTGCCTGAAAGACTCGACCCGTGCGCCGCATCGTTTCCGCCAGAATCAGGCTTTGAGCGATATTCTTGGTGACCGGCTTTTCACAATACATGTCCTTGCCCGCTTTGGCCGCGTGCATGGCCATCGTCGCATGCCAGTTCGGCCCCGTAGCGATCAGAACGGCATCAATATCTTTGCGATCGAGGACCTCACGGAAGTCCTTGTGCATCGAACAGTCCTGATTGCCATACTTCTCGTCGGCAATCTTTTTCACGGCCTGACGACGGACTTCTTTCACGTCGCAGACGGCGATGAACTGCACATCCGGCTGTTCCAGAAAACAGCTAAGGTCATAGGTGCCGCGATTACCAATTCCAATACCTCCCACTGTCACTCGTTCACTCGGAGCAACCGCTCCACCGCGGCCGAGTGCTGAAGCGGGGATGATAGTCGGAGCCATCACGGCTGCAGTTGCGGCCTCCAAAGATTTCTTCAGAAAGCGACGTCGAGGCACCTGCGGTGACGCGTGTGACATAAGGATCTCCTGGGATTGCGGATGGGATGCAAAACACACAGGGAGTTCCCGCGCGATCGGCTGGCAATACTGAATCGAACGGTACTGGTTTTCCGTCACGGTAACTCAGCACCATCAACCGAACTCACGGACTTCCAGACGCTCAGCATACGCCGCAAACCAGTCTGATACCAGGCTGCGGACAATTCCATTTTGTGAGGTGAGTTTTGACGGCGAGTTCAGATCTGAAATCTGAGATTCTCAGGTTGATGTGATTTGTTGATGACTGTCATTGAGTCGCGGAGCGACAGCAGAAGAAAGCCCGGGCGCAAGCCTGAGCTTTCTGATGATAAAAAGTTCACAAGCGCTGAACAGGGCGGCAGATTCTTTATTGATGATGTGTTCTGTCAGCCCCTCCGAGGCTGAAAGATGTTTGATAACAGCCGCGAATTCACGCCGATGAATCAAGAACTCGCGCCAGCACGGCCACGTGACATTCTTCGGCCCCTTTTTGCCTCAGCAGCTTAGTCGCTTCCGAACACGTGGCTCCGGTCGTCAACACGTCATCCACGAGCAGGATGCGTTCTCCCTCGACAATGTGCACATCCTGAAGAGCAAATGCATCGGCCTGATTTCCAAAACGCTGACTGACCGGAACGCGTTTCTGCGCACGAGTCTGGCGTTGGCGATACAGCAAATGGGGGTCGCACGGCACCTGCAACTCGGATGCAATTTCTTCAGCGACGATCCACGCGGGATTGAAGTGCCGGAAAACTCTTTGTCGCCAGTGTTGAGGAATCGGGATGACTCGATCAATCTTCAACACGTGCAGCTCGTCCAGTCGCTCCGTGGCCAGCAATCGTCCCAGCGAACGAATGGGCACCGCCGAAAATGACCACTTGGCCGCAAGAATGGCCTTACGAATCGGACCTTCGTACATCCCCAGACATGTGACTGATTCGAATTGCAGGCGGCGATGACGACAATGAGTACACCCGTGTTCGGACACCGAATACAAACCAATCTCCGCACCGCAGCACAGACAGCGATTGATCGGAATCGGACATAACCGCGCGGCACATTCTGAGCAGTATGATCCGGAGAACGATGTCGATGAATAGTCGATCGTCTCGCACAACAGACATTGCGGCGGAAATGCCAGGTCCAGCACCTTTCGCAGCGGATCACTCCACCATCTGCGCAATCTTCTGCCTGACGATGAAATGCCTGCAGGCGGCGCACTGGCTGCAGGCGAGGCGATGTTTGTATTGTTGCCCGCGTTCACTCGCACGCTCCCGGTCGACGTGACTGCAGAGACGTCGAGGCAGCAAGGACACTGCGAATTTCCCGAATCACTTCTCCCGGATGATCGGCCCCCGCGACGACCGAAGTCACCGCCACGCGATTTGCTCCAGCCCTGATCAAATCCGGAAGGCGTTCCGTAGTGATTCCTCCGATAGCAAACCACGGCTTCGTCACGGCTGCGGAGTTCGCAACGGCATTCACGAAATCGAGCCCCGGGAATTGTTCAAACGACTTCGTTTCTGAAGGAAAGACCGGCCCGACTCCGAGATAGTCCGCGCCGGCTGTTATTGCCTGAACGGCCTGCTTGAGACTATGAGT
Source organism: Planctomycetaceae bacterium (assembly GCA_044235005.1). Classification (GTDB taxonomy): domain Bacteria; phylum Planctomycetota; class Planctomycetia; order Planctomycetales; family Planctomycetaceae; genus SXXK01. The sequence continues at coordinate 19,629 of JBIIIF010000079.1, forward strand.
CGACAGGCCCACAAGCTGCCCGGGCTTCAGAATACGTCGTGCTTCAGCAACAGTGAATTCATCCTGACCAACGTGAACTCCGTCGGCAGCACAAATCGCGGCAATGTCCGGGCGATCATTGACGATGAATAGTGCCTGAGCATTCTCGCAGGCCGCTCGAATCCATTCCGCTCGACGCAGCAGTTCGCGCTCGTTTAACGATTTCTCACGCAACTGCAAAACATCAGTGCCGGCCTGAAGACATTGCTCGACCACCTGCTGCCACGGAAGCCTGCACATGGACTCAGTGATCAGCACATAAACCTGAGCCCGCAACAATCGGCTGGCTCTGAGATTCTCTGCATGACTCGCGACTGCACTGTAATTCTCGGGCAGGAGTCTGCCCGGCGATAACGACGCCAGTGATTTCTCGGCGGTATACGCATGATATCGCAGTGACTTCATGGATGCAGCGAACGGAGCCGAAACGAGCTTGCCGAACTCTTCAAGACTTCGCAACGATTCTTCAACTCGGCGAGCATTCGCGATGATGACGTCCGCCAAAACACTTCGCTGTTGCTCACCATCAGTCATTTGCGACGTTCCCACATCACCTTGTGTGTCGCGGAACTGCAGTCGCTCGACCAACCCGATACCGGCATTGGCAAACAATTGTTTCTCTGCCGCGACAAGATCATGCCGCATTGACTTCAGCTTCAAACTGACATCGTGACTATCAGCCAGAAATCTCGCAAAATCCTCCAGCACGCGCAGACCTTCGCGAGCCCTGTTTAAATTGGCATCCAGAATTCGCCAGACCGACACGGCGGTGGATTCATTCCTGTCCGTCAGCCACATGCCGTCAGCCATGGTGGTAAGATCTGGAACACGAGACTGCTCGTCACCGGTAGAAACGACGGGCGATGCAGCAGGCTCATCAGTCATTAAGTTTTCTTCGCCAGCCCCGTCGGCAAAGATAAGGTTAAACTCGACGGCGATGGGGGCCTTCTGCGTAATCTGTTCCGGGTAAAGTTCTTCTCGAATTTTCGCCAGCGTGGCTCCAGCAGTTTCGAATTGTTGACGGATGGTGCCGTTTGTTTCCACGATCGCCACTAATAAATTCGCGCTGGAGATGCCGCTGTCGTTGGCACCTCGGCGAGCCAGCTCGGTGGCACGATCCAGAACGCGAGTAAACTCCAGCGGATCGTTCAGAGCTTCATGAATCCTCTTGGCGGTTTCTGTTGTCGAACAGACGCTGGACTCCAGAAGCATCGTTTCCGAATCAAGCAGGGCGGCATTCAGGTCCTCGCTGTTCTCGTCATCGCGGTTCTCGTTATCGATGGAGACGCTGCCGTTATCAATGTTGCCATTCACGACCGTTCCATTCGAGATGTTGCCGTTATCCCCGGTTTTCGATTGCGCAGCCAACAGAGCGACCTCGGCCCCCAATAAACCGCTGCTGAGCCAATCGCGAGTAATCCCAAGTCGTTGCAGGCAGGCGGACGCGAGCGATTCATCCTGAAGCAGGGCAAGAACGAGAAACGCGGACCACGAATCCGTGCGGGCCAGAGATCCCGCCTGCCGACGACACCGCGCGATTGTGCGAGCCGCCCCGGGAGTCATCGCCAGATTGTTGCGGGAACCAGTCATTGATCTCAATTTCGGGCAATATGCATTCGGTTGAGACGGGATTTCACAACTGCCCGTCCCAAATACGACTTCCCATTGTAGTGACGCAAAATGACATTGGATGCCGTCGATGGCAAGTTTTCGTTCCGCCCGCAATACTCCGCACTTTGGAAGAGGTCGTTGCGGGCTGAAGGACAGTCCACACGACGCTCTCCGAGAGCTTCAGAGAGTAATGCAGACGGATCTCATGACGGCAAATTCCCCTACGGCCCCCGCAAAACAGTCTGACTCGAACAAGCAGACTGACCCGGCAAAGCAGGCTGATCCCGCCAGACAAACGGACGCAGCCGATGCCGCCCCGCGCGAAGCGTACGAAAAGCGACTTCGCGAGATTAACGATAAGGTCACAGAGTATACTCAGCGGGACCTGATGTTCGTGCGCATTCGAACGGGCATTTTCGTCGCGGCTCTCCTGATGGGAATTCTCTGCATCGGAGAAGCGGAGCATGTTTCCTGGCTGTGGATGCTGGTGCCTGCAGGCGTCTTCGGAGCTCTCCTGCCGTTTCACCAGCAATGTCTGAAGAAGCTGGCAACGGCTCAGGCCATCGTCCGATTCCACGAGAGTCGAATCAACAGGCTCGATCGCAAGTTTGGCTCTGACGTCGTCGACGGCGCTGAGTTCGCCGATGAGCTGCACCCCTGGACTCAGGATCTGGACGTTTTCGGACGCGGTTCTCTGTTCCAGATGCTGAACGAATGTCGCACACTGCCTGGACGAAGACATCTCGCCGGCTGGATGACTCAGATTTGTACCGGCGAAGCCATTCGAGTTCGTCAGGCCCGTGCTCAGGGACTCAAGAACGAACTCAAGCTGCGCGAAGCACTGGCCTGTGTGCCGGATTCAGCGAATTGGCAGACGGCGGAAGTCATGCTTCGCCAGTGGGTCCAGGAACCTTCTCAGCCCATTTCGATCGGGATTTTGATCTGGTCGTCCGTGATCGGTGCCATCGCCGTTCCCGTCATTGCGCTGGCCATGCTGGAAATGCTTCAGTTGCGATACGTATTGCTGCTGATCGTGCTGCAGACTCCCGCGGTGATCATGACGCGTCGCCAGATTCGTCAGACCGCCATGCAGATGGATAACGTCGATTCGGCACTGCGGCAGTTTGGTCAGGTCATCGAAGTCTTCGAAAAGCACCACGTCGATGAGCCGGCTGTGCGAGATCTGCAGAATCGATTTCATTCGGAGTCTGAAACCGCTTCACGTGCCATCCATCGTCTGAGCAATTTGACTCAATGGCAGAATAACGCGATGCGGAATCAGTTTTTTGCTCCGATCGCCTGGGCTTGCGGACTGTTCGTGATCGTCACGCACCTGCTGGAATGCTGGCGGCGGCAACATGGTCGCGATGTCGCCGACTGGCTGGAAACGGTCGCCTGCCTGGAAGCGACAGTGTCCGTGGCAGGTTACTCGTTCGATCATCCGCGGGATTGTCTGCCGGAGATTTCCGATGACGTTCCGGAGCTGATCGCCGAGAATCTCGGGCATCCGCTGCTGAAGAGCGATGCCTGTGTGCGCAACAGCGTGGCTCTGACGACCGCAACCCCCTTGATGCTGGTCAGCGGCTCGAACATGTCCGGGAAAAGTACGTTCCTGCGCAGTATCGGCAGCAGCGTAGTCCTGACGCTTTGTGGAAGCGTAGTCCGGGCCACTCGCTTTCGCACGTACCCGTTTCAACTGGCCACTGCGATGCGTGTCAGCGATTCCCTGCAGGAAGGGCGATCTTTGTTCTTCAGTGTCGTGCGGCGACTGAAGACCGTGGTCGACCTCACCGAGTCACCGCGCATCGTGTTGTTTCTGCTGGATGAGATTCTGCACGGCACGAATTCTCACGATCGTCGTCGAGGAGCGGAGGCGGTGATTCGATCGCTGGTTGCTCATCAGGCTCTGGGCATCGTGACGACTCACGATTTGGCACTGACACAGATCGCCGACACAATGTCCAGCCAGGCTGTCAATAAGCACTTCGAAGACACGATCGTCGATGGCACGATGACCTTTGATTACAAGCTGCGAGATGGCGTTGTGGAACGCAGCAACGCGATCGCTCTGATGCGGATGCTGGGGCTGGACGTTTAGGTGAACAGCGAAACATTATTCAGTGCGGGGCCACGATTGAGGTCCCTGATCTTAACATTTGTTCCCGCGAATTTCAGAGCCGGATTGATGCCGTCCGGAGACTCGCTGGAGTATTCTGAACCCCGTTTTTGAAAATTTCGATTCCTGTTCACGCCTTTCTCTCAGTCCCGCAGCTTGACGCCTTTGACTGAACTGCCGAAGTGATATAGCTTTCGAATCAGTACATCTTTCCCCAAACGGAAATCAGTCGCGTAGAGATCCGGATTCATGAAGATTCAGCAGTTCCTGGAGCATTATGGCGTCAAGGTTAATCCTTTCAGCCAGGAGGATGCTCAGTCAGACCATATTTTTCAGCACCATTGTGCCGAGACGATTCATCACCCGGCATGGGATAAAGTGCTGGGCGACTGCCGCAATCCGAGTACTTCGATCGTATTCGGGGAGAAGGGAGCCGGTAAGACGGCGATCCGGCTGCAGTTGATCAAGGCCCTGAAGGATCACAATACAAAGTTCCCGAACGAGCGAGCTTTTGTGATCAGCTACGATGACCTCAACCCGTTTCTGGATGCCTTTCGTGATCGCCTGCGAGGTCGTCGGCGAAACCCGGATCAGGCTCTGAAAGATTGGCGTCTGTGGGATCACATGGACGCCTTGCTGACATTGAGTACTCGTCGATTGTGCAATGTGATCGCTGATCCTCATGCCACGGATCCGGATTTCAACATTGGGCAGATTCGAGAATTGCCTCGCCAGCGCAAGCGAGATCTTCTGATGCTGGCGGCGTTCTATGATCAGTCGTCCGATCAGTCTCATTTGCGTCGCTGGACGAACATTCGCCGACAGATTGGCTTCAATACTCTGACGGCTCCCTGGCGATTCTATTTGGGGATTTTAGTAACGCTGGGAATTGCGATCTTCGCTCTTCGCGATGTCACATCAGATACAATGAACGCGATGGCACGACTGAAGACGTGGTGGTTCTGGGTTGTGATCGCGGCGGGCTGGATTCCATTCGTAAAGCGATATGTGACTCTCTGGTGGCGTGCTCGCCACGTTGCCAAACAGGTTCGTATCCTGGATCACGGCACTGCGTCATTGCAGCAGATTCTGATGCGATTTCCTTCTGCCGAAATTGATGATCAGCCGATGCCGTCTCGCGATCGCAGCGATGATCGCTATGAACTGTTGTCCAAGTTGCAGCGGATTCTGAAACCGCTGGGATTTGAAAGTATCATTGTACTGGTCGACCGCGTAGACGAACCGCATCTGATTAATGGGTCGGCTGAGCGCATGAAGGACTTCCTGTGGTCGATGTTCGACAACAAGTTCCTGAAGCATCCCGGAATCGGTTTCAAGATGCTGTTGCCACGGGACGTCGTTCATTTTCTCGGACGGGAAGAAAAAGAGTTTTACGAACGCTCACGCCTTGATAAACAGAACCTGATCAAATCTCTGGAATGGACCGGCGAATCCCTGTTTGACATGGCAACAAATCGAATTCGTGCCTGTCTGGCTGAAAGTCAGCCTGCGGGGCCCGCGAATACTCAGATCAC
>JBIIIF010000315.1:0-7548 GCA_044235005.1 Planctomycetaceae bacterium
CGCACTTTATCAAAAACGCCGCCACCATCAGTCCCGAACATGATCCGTTCGTGGACGGATGATTCAGGCAGGGACTCTGCATTCTGCGTCCTGTTTACCACCCAGCCAAAGGCGCTGGCTGAAGCCAGCACTGCTGACTCACTCGCCCCTGTCGTTCAGAAGATGGCTAACTGGACACCGCCATGTTGCTCCCTCGCCCCAGCTTTCTTCGGATCTTGTGAGGAGTCACATAGCAGCATGATCGCAAAACATTGGGGCAGAGGGCCGGGGTGAGGGGACCGTTTTCGAACGCTGCAATTTTCGAAAGCCCCCTCCTCCGGCTTACTGGCCACCTTCTCCCCTGAAGCCGAGAAAGGACTCCGTTTTGCTTGGAAAAAAAGCTCGACGGCAATCCCCCGCCGAGCTATCAAAGTGCACTCTCGCGCCCTTCACGAAGAGATTGTGGATTTCGTCATGCCGACTTCAGTCGGCAATGTCGTTCAAGCGTCCAACTGCATGCCGGCTGAAGCCAGCACTACCAGAGAGTCGCCCCCTGTTCCCCCGAGTTAACTGCCCACCGCCAACTTGTGATTCGACCAGGCACTAAGGCAGCGGCAAAGAAACAAGATACCGGCTTGGCGAGCGGTCCGGTGTGAACCGGCCGGTAGAACGGCATACCGGTCGGCTAACACCAACCGCTCGCCATGAGTTGGTGGGTAGGTTATTTGTTCGCTGAGGCCTAAGAACCAAGCACCTGCGATTCGACCAAGCACCAAGCACCTGCTTTTCAACCAGCCCCTCTCTTATCGCATTCCCTTTGAAGTCAGCAGCGTATTCGCCCATTCCGCCATCTCGGGTGCCAGCCTCGGAGTTGGCTCCGATCGGTAGTCAATCTGCAGATCGTACGCCGCACGCTCATACGCAGTTGCCAACACAGCCTGAAGATCAAGTTCCGCATCCGGATCGCCTTCCTTCAATGGTATCCCAATCACCGGTAGCCGCTGAAACAATCGAATGGGCCAGACATAACCTTTGGGGCGGCGATCCTTTCGCGAAACATGAACATAATACTCCGCCGGAGGCAGCAGTTCGCGCGTGTGCAGATGGTCGCCTTCACGCAGCAGATCAATCTCGACGAAATGACTGGTTGACGTCATGAGTTCGCGTCGCTTTTGCTCGTAACTGGCTCGCCCACGCGACCCATTAATCTTGTTCGTTGGGCTGAGAAGTTCAATCACAGTCACCACCGCCTGTTGATTTGTATCAATCACCTCCAGCCGAGCTTCATGGATTTCATCCTCAATCAACGTCGTCAGAATCAGAGGCTCAGAAAAGGGGTCAGGAACCAATAGTGCGGAGCACCCTTCGGGCCATTTGGCTATTGGTTCCTGACCCCTTTTCTGAGCCACGTCCGGAACAATCGCTTTGCGGCCCGGATCATTTTCGTCGGAGATGTAAACGCGTTCTTCCACGCGAACATGATATTGCGGTCGAAGCTGACGATTCAGAACAGCCTGCATCTCCGAAATCAATCCATGATGCACATCTGGCCAAAGGCTGGGATCTTCAAGGTACGGATCCATACCAGGAAATGGGGACTGCATTTTAATTCTTCTCCTTCAAACTCCCGGATCGGAACCACATCGCCAGTTTGTCGCTGCACGTGGAGTGCAGGCAGATCGTATCAGGCTGAATTCTATCCATGAAACCCGAGTTTGGCGCATAAAAAAGCCCGACGGTGATCCCCCGTCGAGCCCTCAAAGTTCATTCGCCCACCTGTTGCAGGCAGATGCTGCGTTTCGTACTGCCGACTTCAGTCGGGAATGTCGATCAAATCTGCGTTTAGAAACTCGGCACATTCGACATCATTCGGCAGGAACCGGTTTGCAAACGTAGTCTTCCCGGCACCATTTGGCCCCGCAATGATGTAAATGGTCGAACAGTTATTCGACATCGTCACCCTCCACGCCAGGCACCTGCGTTTCAACTTGCGATTCGAGCAAGCACTAAGGCACCAGCGAACAAATAACCTGCCCGCCAACTCATGGCGAGCGGTTGGCGTTAGCCGACCGGTATGCCGTTCTACCGGCCGGTTCACACCGGGCCGCTCGCCGAGCTGGTCTCTTATTTCTTTGCCGCTGCCTGAATACCTGCGATTCAACGAAGCACCTGCGATTCAACCAGGCACCTGTTTTTAACCAGGCACCTGCTTTCACCCGAATCCCGTGACATCAAACAGTTCATGACGATCCGGATTCTACTCCGGGGTCCCCGAATTCCGCGCGTAAAAAAAGCTCGACGGTCATTCCCCGTCGAGCCATCACTTTATCCCACTCTACTGCGGCCTACTCCCGCGCGGAAAAACGCAAAACACGGTGCTGAATTACAGGCACACACAACGACCCTGTCACTTTAGTTGTGCCTGCTTAGCTGCGGGGCGGTCTTCTTTTATCTCTTGCATCATGCCCTTGATTAGCACTCTTAGCCACTCGGCACCGTGACGCGTCAGGTGGTCATCATCTTTGTAAAACGAGCGTCCATCTTGAACGATGATCGTCATTCCATCCTTGCCGAACAAGTAAGGGGCAGGATCGAGCACACGCAGACGATCCGCTGATATGGAACCGAATACTCTTTCCGGCGTCGCCTGTTGTGCAAGATGCTGATCCAGCGACGTGCGATAATCCGGCAGTTTGTCCTGCCGGCCAACAGACCAGAGGAAGACATCCTTTGCCGGAGAAATCCCGCCCACCTCGGGAACTTGTTTAACGACCCACAGCTCAACGCAGGACTCTTCACACAACGCGACCAACTGTTCTAACCCCTCAACTAACTCGGTCTCCGAACAGCCGTCCATCTGCTGCCGCCAGCGGCTAACTAGTATCAGATTCCGTGGACGCCGGACTCTTATGAATTCGACTAGTTCCTTTCGAAAGAGAACATCCGCTTGTGCGTCCGTCTGGCTGCTTCCAGTGCATGCGCCAGGTAAAGGCAAGTGACCGGGCAATAGTATGGCCTTACCCGATAAACCGAACTCTGCGGCAACGTCGCTCATCACCGGACACAACATCATCCCGTGACTGTCTCCCCAGAGAAGAAAATCGAGCCGATTCTCGATATCCCCAGTGTTTACCTTTAATCCCAGCAAAGGCAGCGTATCGAAATCGAAGTTCTTGGCCGGGGTCACCTGAAATTCTTCGCCACCCCATGTTATATCCTCAAGCAGCATACGAGAATAATTCGGGAAACGCGTTGGAAGTCCCTTCATTCCTACGAATAGCATGCTCACCGCAATTGTGGCCCCACTCATGAACAATGCCGCACCAAACAATCGTCGACGTTGCTGCTGAAACATGAACTGGCGACAAGGCGTCTCAACGAATTTCCACGACAATATCGAGAGTGTCAGCATACAAACCAACGCAAAACTGAGCGGTTTCCAACCCAAATGTTCTTCGCTGACATTGACGAGGCAGTAATGACGCACAAACACGATCACTGGCCAATGCCATAGATAAAGCGAGTAGGATATCAGTCCGACAAACACGACAGGGCGGAGAGACAACACCCAACCAACCAAAGTCGCACGTGTGGCTGTCGTCGCGAAAATCACTACGGCGGTACCAATGACAGGCGGCATTGCGGCCAGCCCCGGAAAGGGAGTTTGGGAATCATAAAGGAAAACTGGTAAAACGATCGCCAGCAAACCGGTAAAAGCAAGCACGCCATCTCGGCGAGGCCTTGAATTCACGTCCCAGGGTAACACAGCAAGCATTGAACCAACCAGCAACTCCCAGCCCCGAGTTGGTAACGAAAAGAATGCTGCCGTGGGATGAGCGATTGTCCCGTAGATGCTTCCGCCAAGAGATATGACTGAGACAGACGCAAACACGGTAAACAGCCATTTCCGACTGCGCGTCCTGAAGAACACCAAAAACAGTGGAAATAACAGATAGAACTGTTCCTCCACTGCCAGCGACCATGTGTGAAGTAGCGGCTGTAGTTCTGCGGAGCCTGTAAAGTATCCCGTACTTCGCCAAAAATATACGTTAGCGAGAAGCAAAGCCTGAGCAATGGATGATCTGCCAAGTGCCTCAAGCTCATGTGGCAACAAAAGAAAATAGCCTAAGCCGAGTGTTCCCAGGATCATCACGAACAGGGCAGGGAGAATTCGCCGGACCCTCCGTTCCCAAAACTCTGCCAGAGAAAACGTCGACCGCTCAATCCCTCGGTGAATAATCCCGGTGATCAGGAATCCAGAGATCACGAAGAAGACATCTACGCCGATGTACCCGCCGGGAAGCACTGCTCCAACATGAAACAGCACAACTGCCGCGACAGCCACAGCTCTTAAGCCGTCGATCTCTGGCCGATAGAGAGACTTGTCCACAACAATATCAATCCTTCAAAACGGTCTATGCTGCGGCGTAAATCCGTTTTTTGAATGATTTACGGAACAGCAGGCAGTTGCGATTGTTCATGGCGCGAACAGACTTTGCCCCCGACACAACATGATGCTGACCGCATGATCAATTCGGTCTGACTGACTTCCCATCAAACGGACCGGGGCTACGGTTTACGATCGATAGCCTTCCTGAACGGCTCAGGAAAATCCGTCCGGTGTCGATCGATCAACAGTCGTCCAATCACAATCACGTCCATATCAGTCCGAAGAAAGCATCGGATCGCCTCGGCCGGAGTTCTGACGATCGGTTCGTTCTCATTCAGAGATGTATTCAGGACAATCGGCACCCCGGTCTTCTCATAGAACCGACTAATCAAGCGGTGATACAAAGGATTTGATCGCTTCGAAACCGTCTGCAAACGGCCACTGCCATCCACATGGGTTACGGCAGGAATTATGGAGTGCTTCTCCTTGCGAATCGGGAAGACTTTCTCCATGTAAGGCGTTGGCTCATTAATCTCGAACCATTCACCGACATGCTCCTCAAGAATACTCGGCGCAAACGGCCGGAATTTTTCACGAAACTTGATGCGCAGATTGATGATATCGCGCATATCCGTGCGCCGCGGATCCGCCAGCAGCGTCCTGTTACCCAGTGCTCGAGCACCAAATTCCATGGAGCCCTGGAACCATCCTGTAACTTTCCCCGCTATCATCAGATCCGTCGTGCGATCGACCAAAGTCGCTTCATCCAGCAGCTCATAAGGAACCCCAGCCGCGTCTGCGGCAAGAATCGCTTCCTCATCGGTGGCTGCACATCCCCAATAAGCATGATCCTGCACAAAAGTGCGAGGCTGCTTCAGAACATAATTCCAGACGTAAAACGCAGCCCCAAAGGATGTTCCATTATCGGCTGCTCCGGCTGGAATGTAGACCTGCTCAAAGGGCGTTTGAGTCGTGATTTTTCCATTGGCGACGGAGTTCATTGCGACGCCGCCGGTCATACAGACATTTTTGCACTTCGTTTTGGCGTATAACCGATTCAGGAGATGCATAATGATCTCCTCCGTAACCACCTGCAGTGATTTGGCAATATTGTCATGCCGCGGCAGCATTGGTGCCGTTCGTTCGCGAACCGGACCTAACTCGTCGATCAGCTTCTGGCTGTAGAAGGGGTCAATTATGGGAGCCCCATCGTTCCATGACATGCGAACGCCCTGCTTGTGATGCATGAAGTAGTCGAGGTTCAGCTCAAACGTGTCTCCCTTCGGCCGAATCATCCTGCGGAAGAAGTCGGCAAACTCCGGCTCACCATAAGGAGCCAGTCCCATGACCTTGTACTCATCGCCGTAGTAAGGAAAGCCAAGATACATCGTGATGGCGGTGTACAGAAACCCGATCGAATGCGGAAAGTAGACTCGATCAAACTCGGCCCAGTCCTTCCCCCTGGCATGAGCCGTCAGGGTACTGGTAAAGTCGCCCATTCCATCGACCGACAGCACAGCCGCTTCTTCAAACGGTGAGATCAGAAACCCGGCCGCCACATGCGTCTGGTGATGCTCGATGCGATGAAACTGAGCATTGATGCGATCGCGAGACACTCCAACCGCGGCAGCAAACTGTTCCTCCAGCCCCAGTGTTTTCCCTTGTCGTTTCAGACGATCAAAGATCGCAGATGCCGACGGCCAGTGAGAGACAACGAAACCAATACGTTTCAGCAGATTGGCCCGGGGGTTGAAGGAAATCGCCACGTGATCGATCTCGGAGGCCACCAGTCCTCCCTGCTGCAGACACCATCGAATGGATTCCGAAGGAAACCCGGCCCAGTGCTTGATGCGATTAAATCGCTCTTCCTCCACAGCGGCAACCAACTGGCCATTGACGACCAGAGCCGCCGAAGCATCGCCATGAAACGCATTGATTCCAATGATGTTCATTTTCACCCAGGTCCAAATCGTCTAGTGCGTTGTCAACAAGGAAATGACGAGTGGTGCAGAAAAGGGGTCAGGAACCAATAGTGCGCAGCACCCTTCGGGCCATTTGGCTATTGGTTCCTGACCCCTTTTCTGAGCCCCCAATAGTGCGCAGCACCTGCGGGCCATCCATCTATTGATTCGGCCCCTTGACAAAGCACTGGCAACAGGTCTTCGAATCCTCGAGAAACATATCAAGATAGGCACGTTTCAAATCGTTTTCTTCAAAAAATCGAATTGCCCTGCGATGGGCACCGTGCTGGAACGCCTGATATTGATCACGATCCATCGCAGCCAGCGATTCAAGCACCGAACGAAATTGTGCTGGCTGGTCCAGTGGCAAATCCCATCCCGCATGATCAGCCGCTAACCCTCGCCAATAAGTCTGGTCACTGATCACGACAGGAATACCAAGACCCAGAGCCTCAAAAATTGCATGTCCAAAGTTCTCGCCAAGAGTCGGCAGGATCATGACATGCGAACGCTGCACCAAACGGACCACTTCTTCGTTTGCCAACGAACCGCAAAATCGCACAGTGACATTCGAAGGAAGTCGAGCGACTTCTTTCTGACACTCTTCGTAATAAGCCCCATCTTCAGCCGGACCCACAATGTCCAATGAGCACGAAAACGAAACCTCACTCAGTAACCGTATCACAAACAACACATTCTTGATGGGATGAACACGCCCCACAAGGCTCAATCGCAGTTCCCCGGCGTCTTTCATGTGCAGTTGAATCGTGGTCACCGGCATTCTGGGGATGTTAGGCACAACCGTGATCCGAGCCGATGAACCAAACACGGCACGAACCTCACTGGCTTCTTCACCCGACGTGGCGTGAAACCTAATGCGACTGGCCAGCCCCGAAATACGAAGAAAACGCAACCATATCCACTTCTTCCAACGCCGAGTCGATAACGCCGATGGCTTCAGCATCCCGCGCGGGGCCACGATCAGAATTGTTCTTCGCAAGACACACTTCAACAGGATCGGAAGCACTGCCCCGCTCAGTGAGAACATGCTGTTCAGGTAAACAGTCGTCGGATGCAACCTTCGCGTCGCAGACAGAAATCCTCCGCAATAGAACTGCAAACGTGTGGCGTACCAGACTGTGGCTTTGCCGTTCCAATTGTTCCACGTTCCAATGCGAACGCCCGAATAGTCGTTCATTGTCCCCAGATCCCGACTTC
>JBIIIF010000080.1:0-24762 GCA_044235005.1 Planctomycetaceae bacterium
CATACGACTTGCCGTCTGCCGTCAGATTAATCAAATGCCCCCTGACCAGTTTCTTCCAATCCATACCGTCGTCGCTGCCTTCAATCACAACCGATCGACGGAATTCTTCGCCGGAGGTTTCGATCATAACCTGATTGTGAGTTGGCTCGTCAGCGGAAAACTCAAGTGTAACTTCGTGAACTCCATCCTCGGGTTCCGACCTGTTGAACTCTGATGCGGACTGATATTCCATCACATCTCTTGCCGCCAAAGTTCTGACGGCGTAAGGCACGACGCGACCATCTGCCGCGATAAACCGCAGATCTGAAAGGTCGTCTCTTGAGTGACGAAAGACATCTGCAGGAACAAACACATCCAGCAAGTCTGCCGCAGTCGGGACTTCTTCCGCCGGCAAGGATAGTGTCGTCTGATACTGCCAATCGGCCGAATTCTCTGGCGGTAGTTCCGTTTCTGTAGTCTCATCTGACGGCATCGTTTCAGCCTCCGCAGCCACGGAAGCCACATCGGCTTCTGACGGCAAAGCATTGTCCTGAGCCAGGATGGGGCCAACCGCCAGCAGCAGCGCCAGAGATGCTGCAAACTTCGCGAGAAACAGTTTTGATTTCATGGTATCTGCCTTCTTACATCGATTCGACTATTGTTGGAAACGCTGGTATCCACGTGCCACAAGCCCCAGAACCACGGCCAGAATGAAGAAGGCCACAATTCGATAAATCTGCTGCACGTTGGCCATGTCGATAATAAACAGTTTCAGCACAGTGACGCCAAACAGTCCCATGGCGAACCAACGCAGCCGAGCACGATTGAATCGGAATCCCAGCAGCAGCAAAGCCGTTGCAAACAGAATCCAGAAAACTGTCAGAGCCAGTTGGGCTCGCCATCGCCACTGTTCGACATCGCCGCTTATGAACGATCGCGAAACGAAGTAACCATGACACTCCAGTGACATTACCAGCCAGACAAGCGTAATTCCGCACACACCCGTAATGCCGATTCCCCAATGCTCGTTGTTCGAAAGTCTCGGCAAATATCGATCGGCCTTCCAGACGGCAGCCAGAAGCAAACCACCGACGAATAGCGATGGCAAGGCTTCGCGATTTAACACCGGAATGAAGGGATCACGGATATAGAACGGCAGATCGAAACCAACAACACGCAATACGGCGAGTGTTGCCAGGGCCGCCGCCATTGCTCGGAGAATTGAGGAAGAAATTCGCAGCCCAAATAGCCAGAGTGCCATCGCCATCATGGTCCAGCCAAGGGAAATCCAGTGAGCATCCGCCTGGACAGGAATCGCCCACGCGATAAACCCGATCGCAACGGCCAGCGACGTCATCATTAGACGAGAATCCGTCGGTCGCCAGGCCATAATCAGGCGAGCCATGATGGCATAGATTGTCGCAAACACAAGGGCCGCGGTACCAATCCAGAGACTCCATGATTCCTGCGTCAAAGTTCGAACGGCCACAAAGCCGGTCACAGCGTTGATCACAAATCGAGCCAGCTCCTCATAGTCGGCCGAGCGATCCGAACGTCTTGCGATGATCAGACTGTGAATCAGATAAACTGCAAACAGAGACAACTGAAAGCCCAGAGCCCATGCAAACTTCTCGGGATGATAGTTTCCCTGATACCACGCCAGGTAAATCAACTGCGTACCAGAAAATGCGACTGACGCGACGGCTCGCCAGCGTTGAACACTGGTCGCAGCCACAACACCGATGTTCAGCGTCACCAGATACAAAAACAGAGACGAATAGGAATCGTGATCTGACTGCATCAGCAACGGCGTCATTAAGCCACCGACAACCGCGATCATCCCGATCAATGATGAGCGACAGAAGATCGCAGCCAGCATCGATTCCATGACCAGAATGGCCAGGAACATTCCGGCGTGCTGCTGAGGCAACAGTTGATAAAACCCAAACGCGGAATAGGTCGCCAGATAGATAACCACGATACCCGTCGACATCAACATAGACGCAAATCGCCGCAAGCCCCTCTGCAAGTAGCGACAACCGGAGATGACCAGACCAGCACCGAATAACTCTCCGATGGCAACTCGACCAACCGGCCCGATCCAATTGTTCTGGTAAGCATATCGCAGGAAAAAGGTGGCCGAGAACAAGAACAGAATCGCCGCCACCCAGCCAAACGCCTTCTGGCCGATGAATGTCTCCCAGCCAACAGGAGATGCAGATTGCTCTGAAGCTGATTTCGAATTCAACGTCGTGAGCTGAGACGGAGATCCCTGCAGTGGAGCAGGGGACAGCGGTGGTATCGCGACAACGACAGCAGACTCTTTCGCTGATTTCGCGGCAAGCAAATGGCCGGGACTTTCCGCTGGATCGTTCACAACCGATGACGCTGCTGCAGAAACCACAGCAGAATGAACAGTTGATGCTGGTGCTGACTCGTCCCCAACAACCCTCGGCTGCGGCAGTGTGACACGCCCATTTGCAACATCGCGCAGGTAGGCTTCAATGCGATCCAGACGCCAGGTGACTTCCTTAAGCTTGCGAGTCTTCATGAAGGCAATGATGGACATAACGATCGCAGCCACTGGCAGGATCAGCAACGCCCCGGCAATCAGAAGGACTATCAGGAACTCTTCAGATCTCATCGTATAGCGCCCATTCTGGACCAATCATCAGGCATAAGCCGCTGACGTGTTGCGAATCATTCCAGTCGCGGAAAAGCATTTAACAAATCCTGTGCCGGCACGACAAAAAACAATTTACTCTGTTTCAGCCAATGTTCTGTGCCAATGTAGCGGTTTCCCTGCAGCTTAAACACTGCAACCGTGCCGCAGTCCCGCTGCTGCACAGGGCTGGAACAGAGAAACGCCCTGAAGAATGCTCTTTCCGGAAAGCAACTTAGGCAGCGGCAATGAAATAAGAGACCAGCTCGGCGAGCGGCCCGGTGTGAACCGGCCGGTAGAACGGCATACCGGTCGGCTTACGCCAACCGCTCGCCACGAGTTGGCGGGTAGGTTATTTGTTCGCTGGTGCCTTAGACGCCCTCGCACAGTTCAACAAACGGCAGAACTGTCTCAGTCCCGGGCTCTTCGGGAACTGCTGTCTCTACGATCCAGTTAAGCAATTCCGAGATCCCAAAGCCGGTCTTCGCGGAGACGTCTATAGTGGCTGTGATGGCGTGAACGGAATCCAGAGACGAAGCACGCAGCGGCGGGCCGGTTTTCTCGAAATCACTCCAAATATCGCACTTGTTACGCACAACACATATCGGCACTTTCACTTTATCCAGTCCGTCAATCAGAACAGACTCGAACTGCCCGCTCGAACCATCAACCACCAGACAGATCATTTCGCAATCGCCGAGCAGGGCGAGAGACTGCACGATTCCCAATTGCTCTGTTAACGAATCAGAGTCAGATCTTATGCCGGCCGTATCAATCAAGCGAAACATCCAACCACGAACGATGATGTCGACTTCGACAAGATCTCGTGTAGTACCAAGAATCGCAGAAACGATAGATCGCTGCAAACCGGCGATGGAGTTGATCAGCGAAGATTTACCAACGTTTGGCTCCCCTACAATGGCGACTCGCCACGGTTGCGTCAAATGCTTTGCAACACTCTGCCAGCGTTGCAGTTGCGCCCGAGCAGATCGGCTTCGGTCGGGTGATTCGCTCTGCAGATCTTCGGCGAACTTCATCAAGCGACCGTCCTTTTGAGCAAGTACTAATCCGGCCGCTTTCCGAGTTCTGCATTTCAACAACGCTTCATTCGTAACCCGCTCTATCAGCTCGTGAAGAGATTCCTTCGACACGGGGACCTGGGTATCAGGCTGCATCCCGGCCGCCATGAGATCACGGCAAATGCGATGAACTGCAATCGCTCCTCCATGACAATGGATCTCCCAACAGTATTCCGCCGTCCGCACAACAACGACGTCTTCACCATTCCAGCTTCCGAAGAGAATTCGTCCTTGAGGTGCCTCCGCCAGCCCGCATGCAGCCCCCACCTGAAACTCCTGCATGACTAAGCCAATGTCGGCCTGTCCGTTCAGTCGGACCTCAACCACAGCCACCGCTCCAGGCCCGGAAGGCGTAAGAATACGGAAGCTTGAGAGCAACGGGGGACCCGGCAAATCAGGGAACAAGGGATCGCACTTTCTTTCAGAGGGACGCGGCGAGAACACGAGTTCAACAGCGGACAGGTTCTTTCGGCAGAATTGTGCAGGTCATTGATAGCTTTCGCAAACGTCAGATTCGGAGCAATCGCTATCAAAAGGCGGGTTTTCTGTAAGACCGTTAATTTTGAGCCTAAAGATTCGGCACGGCTTTTTTCAGAGTTCCAGTTTGGCTCCAGCCACTCTTGTCGCAATGCCGATGTTCCGATTACGACCAGGTCTGTCGTGCGCTCGTTCACCGTGCGCATCTTCAGATCTGATCGTGATTGATGCATTTCGGCAGAACCTGCCGTTATGAGATTCCTTTCTTTGCTCTACCCGTCACCCCGACCAGGGAAGGTCATGAGCCGACCGCAGGACAACGCGACAACGAGGTCACTTCCGGCCAGATTCCTGGGCTGGACAGTGGCAACAGTCTCCGCGCGTCCGCGTCTGATGCTGTGGCTGGTTCTTCTGGTCGCATGTGCCAGCGTCGGGATCACGGTTACTCAGCTACAGCTTCGCACCAGTCGCAGCGATCTCATGGATCCTGCTCATAAGCACGCCAAAACCTGGAAGCAGTATGCTGATACCTTCGGCGCGGAATCTGATCTGCTGATCACGGTCCAGACTCCCGGTCCTAACGGCAAGCTGATTCAATCAGTCATTGATGATCTCGGTCAGCGTCTGGAACGAGAACCCGAACACTTTGGTAACGTTCTCTCACGGGTTGACCTGACCGCCATGAGAGAAAAAGCTCTGCTGTTTCTTTCTCCTCGCGAAGTTCAAAAGACCGCACAACTGATTGGTCAATACGACACTGTTGTGCAGCGTCAGAACTGGAATTACGTTCGAGCAGAAATGCTGGCGAATACACTCCGCTCAAAGATCGCTCGCGGTCAACAGGACGGAGTCGTCTCCGATGAAACCTATCAGGCTGTCGAACGTTTTGCCGACAGTCTGTCCGGTTACATGAAGAATGCTCTGGAAACCGGAAAAGTCGAGAAGACCGCGTTCCGTTCTCCTCTGCCCGATCTGATGCAGGTGGCTGCTGACCAGAAACTGACGGATTCCAAAACAGCTTATATGCTCAACCCTGAAAACACTGTCGGTGTGGTTCAGGTGACGGCGATTCGTAATTCAAAAGTTCCGACCGAAGATCCCAACGCGGCAGCGATCAACCGTCTGCGTGAACTGGCCGCCGAAGTCGAAAAAGCTCATGAGTCGCAGCCGGGAGATGTCTCGATCAGCGTGACGGGGATTCCGGCTCTTGAACATGATGAGATGCACAGCACTTCGGTCGACATGCGAAACGCCGGAATCGTCGCGTTCTTCGTCGTCGGGGCGATGCTGTTTCTGGCCTTCCGAGGCATCCGCCATCCAATGCTCGCGCTGATGACTTTGATCATCGCCTTGTGCTGGACCTTTGGTGCCGCAACTTTGGTTGTCAAACACCTGAACATCATCAGTGTGTGCTTCCCGATCTTCCTGATCGGTCTGGGGATTGATTTCTCGGTTTCGTTCATCAACAAGTATCTGACGCTTCGTCAGGAACTTTATGAGCTGCCGGATGCCCTGCGAGAAACCGCCGAGACCACTGGCGGAGGAATCCTGGTATCAGCCATCACGACAGCTCTGGCATTTTCGACAGCGATGCTGACCGGATTTCCGGGCCTGGCGGAACTGGGTCTGATCTCAGCCATGGGCGTGCTGCTGTGTGCAGCGGCAACCTTCATCTTTCTCCCGGCGCTGGTCGCATTATCTGATGCCGAATATGACGTCGAAGCCTTGCCACAGCCGTTCTCTCCGGCCGCGCTTCGAAGAGTCCTTGTGGCATGGCCTGCTGTTTCCATCGGCTTTGCCGGCGTGCTGCTGGCCTTCTTCGGCTACCAGGCGTTTCGTTACTCCGATGGCACAGTCCGCTGCCTGGTGAACTACAACCCGAACCTGATCAAACTGAATGATCCGACCGCGGAATCGGTGAAGGCCGAACGAGCTCTGGAAGAATCCGGTTCTGACACTGTGCTCTATGCCGTCTCCGTCGCGGGAACATGGGAAGAAGCCAGCGCACTGCGTGAGAAATTCCTGAAGCTCGGCAGTGTGGCGCGAGTCAGTGACATCGCCAGCAAACTGCCGGACCAGCCGGATCAGCTGACGATGCAATTGCTGCAGTCTATTCAGCAGCGAGCTGAAAACATTCCGCGTACGGTGCCGAATATTCCTCCCGCAGACCATATGGCGATCGGGAAAGAAGTTGATGCCTTGTACGCGGCGGTTCGCAAATCGTCGAATCCGTCTGCTCAACGTGCGACAGCGGCCCTGGACAAATTCCTGACAGACCTTTCTGAAACTCCCGGACGTAAATCGATTGCTATCCTGTCGGGTTACAACGACATGATCGCTCGCTGGTTGCTGCTGGAGTATTCCGAAATTGCTTCCGCCGATAACTTTAGCCCGGTGGCTCCGCGAGATCTCCCGTCAGAACTCAGCAGCCGCTTTGTCTGGGCTGATCGCAACACTAAAGAGCAGCGATGGGTGCTGCGAGTTTACCCGAAAGAAGATATCTGGGACGGCACTGCTCTGAACAGGTTCGTTGAGGAACTCAGAACTGTCGACGCGCAGGTGACCGGCGTTCCCGTGCAGAATCTGGAATCTGCAGGCCGGATGCATCAGACGTATGCCTCCATCGGGCTCTATGCTCTGGCTGTGATCTCGCTGGTTCTGCTGTTCAACTATCTGCGGCCTGGCCAGAAACTGATGACGATTCTGCCACCAATCGCTGTGGCGGCCTTTATTGGCTACACGCTGTTCCAGAGAAACGGCACCATTAATACGAATCTGCTGGTCGTGATTTGTCTGGGACTCGTCGCGTTTATCGCCGGAGTGCTGGATTATCGCAATCTCCGCGACACTTTGCTGACTCTGGTTCCATCCCTGGCAGGCGGTGTTCTGATGCTGGGTGCCATGGCATTGATGGGACTGGAACTGAATCCAGTCAACCTGATTGCCTTGCCACTGGTCTTCGCCATCGGGATTGACAACGGCATTTATCTGGTGTCCGACTGCCGCAAGCAGATCGCCGCCGGCAAAGACTCTTTCGAACCGTCGGCCGACACCATCAGCAGTATGCTGGTGACTTCGCTGACTTCGATTGTTGGATTCGGAAGTCTGATGATCGCCGCTCATCAGGGCATGTTCAGTATCGGCGTGCTGCTGGCTTTGGGAGTTGCCTCCAGCCTGTTGATTTCGCTGGTCCTGATGCCACCATTGTTGGTGCTTGTTGCGAAGCATCAGCCAGCTTCAATGGAGCCCGTGCGAATCATCCGCCGCCCGGAAGGCGAAGCCGAAGGCACCACCGGCAAAGACGCTGCCAAGCAGGCTGCTCCTCAGCAGAAAGCCAAGAAAGCGGCTTGATCATTCGCTGACTGAGCCCATCTCTTCACGGCATCATCAGACGTTCCCCCGCTCCGTGCGGCTTTCGTTGAAATTTGAGATTTCAAATTTGAAATCTCAAATTCCTGATCTGAGCGATCGCATTCAAAAGCAACGGTCGCAGATCACGCAGTAACTCCCACCGACATGTTTTTGTGTATGTGGCCAGCATTGTTACTTCAAGGCGGGAACACGGACTCGTCGTTGATGCTGGTGACCAAGCCTTTTTCATCAAACCAAATCTCGACCCATCCAGCATTTCCAGAACGAGAATACTCCCATTCATGCGCGTTTGCGATGTAGTGCGGTGGCCCTATGAGTTTCGAAACCTGAGGCTTCGTCATGCCCGGCGTAATCTTTGCCAGAATTGTTCGATCATAGGCCGGTCGAGCCATGATGAACAAAATGGACGTGCCCACACAGCCGAATCCCAAAATCAACATCAACAGGGGAGCGAAGGTGCTCCACGTCACGATGTCTTTCGCGTTTGCGATCGAAGGAGGTACCTGTGAAGGCTCATAGGGAGAAGGTGCATCCGTCATTTCGAGTATACACCCGACGGGGAATTTCGAATCTCAAACTCTTGATCGGTGAATCAATCTGAAGTCTGTCGCAGCATCGATCACGGAGCAACCCGTCAATCACGCCATTATGCCGTCATGCACATGACCGGCAACATCAGTTAGCCGAAAATCTCGACCTGCGTAGCGATATGTCAGCCGCTTGTGGTCCATTCCCAGCAGATGCAGCAGCGTGGCATGAACATCATGAATGTGCATCGGCTTCTCCACTGCATAGTAGCCATACTCATCCGTAGCCCCATAACGCAAGCCACCTTTCACACCACCACCGGCCATCCACATAGTGAATCCTTCCGGATTATGGTCGCGGCCATCGGTCGTTCCCTGAGCCGTCGGCGTACGTCCGAATTCACCGCCCCACATCACCAAGGTATCCGACAATAATCCTCGACGCTTCAGATCCGTCAACAGTCCGGCAATCGGCTTATCAACTTCCAACGCATTCTTGCTGTGGCCGGCCCGCAAATCGCCGTGCTGATCCCATTGAACCTTTGAATCACTATGCGTAACCTGGACGAAGCGAACGCCAGCTTCACAGAATCGTCGAGCCATCAGGCATTGCCGCGCAAAGTTTTCGGTGATCGGCTGATCAAGTCCATACAGCTTCTGAGTATCCTCCGACTCTTGTGACAGATCCTGCAAATGAGGCATCTCGGACTGCATGCGAAACGCCAGTTCATACGACTGAATTCGCGCATTCAGCGCCGATTCCTGTGGCGACTGCGACAGGTGCTGCTCATTCATCTGCTTCAGAAGATCTAACTGCATGCGTTGCGTGAAGCTGGACCATTTTTTGTTGGCGATATACTTCACAGCCGCTGCCGTCGCCGGCTGGCTGGCCACTCCCAACGGAATGCCCTGATTCTCGGCAGGCAGGAATGCAGAGCCCCAGTTGTTAACTCCACCATGCGCCAGCGTCGGACAGATGGTTACGAACGAGGGAAGATTGCGATTCTCGGTCCCCAGTCCGTAACTGACCCACGCTCCCATACTTGGCCGCACAAAAGCATCACTGCCCGTATGAAGTTTCAAGGCCGCTCCACCATGAGCCGCGTTGGTTCCATGCACTGAATTCAGAAAACAGATATCGTCAACATGCTGCGCGACGTTCGGGAACAGTTCGCTGACATGAATCCCGCTCTCACCAAACTGTCGGAATCGCCATGGCGATCCCAGCAAATTCCCGGTGGGAGCAAACTGCACTCGAGGCTTATCGAACGGCAGCGGCTTGCCATCATCCTGCTGAAGTCGAGGCTTGTAGTCGAAGGTATCAACCTGTGACGGGCCTCCCTTCATGAACATGAAGATGACTCGTTTGGCCCGAGGAGCGAAGTGGAATGGATTCACGACGGACTGATCGGCCGCCGCCAATTCCTGCATCATCGATGCCAGCGCGACGCCGCCAAAACCTACGGCCGTGGATTGCAACAGTTGTCGTCGAGATTGATTGCAGTCAAACATGTTTCCTCCAGACATCGTTCTGGTCTCACGATCATGGCGTCGAGAAAATCAAAATCCGCTGCGACTTCCGAATTCTCGTCAACAAAGTTGTTCACAAACACCCGGTACTGTTCCTCGGTTCGTGCGTCACCGAACATACAAGAACTCATTCGACATTAACATGGCCTGAGCAACCGCCGTCCATGTTGCCAGCGAATGAGTTGTCGGATCAACACCGTCGTTTTGTAGCTGACTTGTCAGCTTCTCTGCAGATGCCAGAAGCTGATCAATCTCTCTGGGTTCTGCAGGTCGGCCCAAAGTTCGCAGGAACAGAATCCGCGAACGTTCACGGGCATCCTCCGGGTACTCTTTCAGCAATTCACCGGCCAGATGTTCGGCCGCCTGAATCACGAGATCGCTGTTCATCAAAAACAGAGCCTGCGACGCAACCGTTGAAGAAGCACGATCTCCGTTCGGTACGGTTCCATCTGTGCAATCAAACAGAGACATCGCGTCATAGAGATTATTGCGAATCACGGGCAGATAAACCGACCTGCGTTTTGAGTCGTATGAGGTTCCGTCCTTTGAGGTGTGATCAAACAGGAACTCTCGATTCTTCACATGCAGCATGGACTGTCCCATCGACCGATCCAGCAGACCGGAAACTGCCAGCACGGAATCTCGTACGGCTTCTGCTCCCAGTCTCTGAGTCGACCAGCGCCACTGGAGAATATTGTCCGGATCTTTCTCCGCCGCAGCGTCATTGTGTTCGTGACTGAGCTGCCAGGTTCGCGACATCATGATATTGCGATGCAACGTTTTCAGGGACCAGCCACTCTTCACAAAGTCGCTGGCCAACCAGTCCAGCAAGGCCTGATTCCCGGGGCGATCACCCAGCTTTCCAAAGTTGTCGGCCGTCGCAACGAGCCCGCGACCAAAATGCCATCGCCAAACTCGGTTCACGATCACTCGCGCGGTCAGCGGATTGGCGGGGCTCGTGAGCCACTCCGCGAATTCCCGGCGACCACTCTGTTCTGCCGGAGCAGCGAACTCTGCGACATCCAACACGACTGGGACGCCTCGATCAATTGCTCTTCCCGGAGACAGATGATTGCCGCGCAACAGGATTTTTGAATTTGTCACCGTGCCTTCAACCACTCCCATCGCCGTGGGCAATTCTGGAATGGTGGTTTCAAGCTGCTTCAAGCCTTCTCGCAACGTAGCCAATTCTTTCTTTGCGGCTTCAGGCAACTGATCTTCCGCAACCTGCTGTGCTGTTCCGGTTCCTGCAGAAACGGCAACCGCAGACTTTGCTTTCTCCAGATAATCGGCGATCTCTTTCTTTCGAGCTTCGATCTTTGCCTGATGAGCTTCCAGGTTCGCCTTGTCCGCGGCAGTCGCGATGGAATTCTCATTCCACTTTGCAATGCGTTTCAGAGACTCCATCGTCTTTGTGCTCTGGAAGATCCCCGCGATCGCGTAGTAATCCGCCTGAGCGATCGGGTCAAACTTATGATCATGACATCGCGCGCATCCGAGAGTCAGGCCCAGCATCGATCGACCGATCGTATCGATCTGCTCGTCGAGAATGTCCATCTGCAGCTTGGTCTCATCGCCCTCTGCAAGAACCTTCGGACCCATTGAAAGAAATCCGGTTGCAATCAGACGATCATGACGAATCGACTCTTCAGTTTTTTCGTCGATCAGCAAATCGCCAGCCAGTTGTTCCTGCAGAAACAGATCGTAGGGCTTGTCAGCATTCAAAGACGAAATCACATAGTTGCGATATCGCCACGCGTTGCCATGGGCGATGTTTTCATCAAGGCCATTCGAATCCGCATAACGAACAACGTCCAGCCAATGCCGCCCCCAGCGTTCGCCATACTGCTGACTGGCCATTAAACGATCAAGCACTTTCGCAAAGGCTTCAGGCGACTCGTCGGCAAGGAAGTCCTGAATCTCCTGCGGACCCGGAGGAAGTCCGGTCAGGTCAAACGTGGCTCGACGAATCAACGTGGCCTTATCAGCAACGGCGTTCGGGCGAAGACCATCCTGTGCAAGTCTTGAAACGATAAAGGCATCGATCGGTGAGTAAACTACTCCCTTATCCGCGACATCAGGAACAGCAGGAACCTGAACAGGCTGAAACGCCCAGAACCTGCGAGCTTCATTCAGATCAAAGGGCAGAGCATTCTCGTCCACAACAATCGCACCTTCAGGATGAATCGCGCCGGCCTGAACCCATTCGACAAGGTGCTTCACCTCTTCGTCGGAAAGTTTTTCATCCGGAGGCATCTGCAGCAGTTCATCAGTTCTGCGAACTGCTGTAATCAACAGGCTTTGATCAGGTCTCCCGGGAAGCAACAAGGTCCCGGATTTTCCACCTTTGTTGAGCCCGGCCAGCGTATCAAGACGCAGCCCGCCCTCCTGCATGTCAGGGCCATGACAGGCAATGCAATGCTTTTGCAGCAAGGGTGCAACGGAGTCTGCAAACGCTGTGGAGACCGGAGTCTCCTGCGAATTTGCAGTGACAGACAGAAAAACAAAGGCCGCGAGGATCAGTCCGGATCGAACGGCATATCTGGCAAGTGGCATTGGAGTTCCTCCAAACCCAAAAAAAGGCGGGAACAACAAGGTAGGCACTGGACCGCCGAATCACAAGCCGGAAGCGAAAGATTGCCCCTGACTATTCCTCTTCGTAAGACCCGCAGGGGAACAGATGTTACAGAAAGCCACGAGAATCTGACTGTCGACTTGCCTGCAGGCCATCCAGTTGCCACCATGGGCAAATCTCCGCAGTTTCCCGCCGCACATTCTCTCCTTGAAGGACCACGCCACGATGCCTGCCGGTTCTCATTTTACGCTGGTCGCGTTGGTTGTCACAAATTTTGTTCTCAGCGGCGATGTCGCCCGGGCTCAGGTTCGCGATCGAGCCGTCGTCAGTCTCAACTTTGACGATGCTCCAGCAGCCGTTACTACGGCGACCGATAGTGGCAAAGCCGGCAAAGTGGCCGATGCCGTTTCTTTTGCCGCCAGCCCGACACGAATCCCCTCGGCATTCGTTACAGGCAGCGCTGGCTATTCGTTGCTGATCGACGGGACCAAACAACAGGTTCTCTCCATCGCGAACAGTGAAGACACAAATCGCCCGAACGCTGTGACTGTGAGCGGTCTGTTTGCAAGTTTGCACGCCTTGAACGACGGCGGAACTTTTGGGCTCTTCGCGAAACGAAAAGTTGGCGCCGGAGATCCCACCAACTATGGCATCAACTTCCAGCCAGGCGTCGACAATTTTCAGGTCTACGTAAACGACGCAACCGGTTTCAAAGTTGTGAACTACAGCGTCAAAGGCGCGATTGGGTATCGCCGGCGAGTTCACCTGACTGTGAGTCTCGATCAGGGCGATGCTCCCGGTGCTGACGCCGATGCCGATGCTGACGATGTTCGAATTCGACTCTTTATCAACGGCGTTCCTCTCGCACCAGCCCGAGCTTCCGGTGGCTTTGTTGAAGGCAACGTGGGCTGGCTGCAGGATGTGATGCTGGCCAAGTGCGTAAATGATACGCCGATTTTGATTGGATCGAGTTTCGCTAACGGCGAGATGATGAAGTTGATTTGCGACGAAGTCCACGTCTTTGCCGAAGCTCTGTCAGATGACGATGCGAAGGCACTTTTCACCGAAGTCGCTGGTCCGGCTGCCGCGGAGATCACCGCCGATCAGGGCAGTACAGGCGACGGAGCAAAGCCACTTCCGCAAATTGTCCGCGCGTCGCCGCATTCTGCTGAAATTGGCAAGACGACTCGAATTGTCATCGCTGGCCAGAACCTGGAGAACGCTAAGCTGCACACAGACATCAAAGGACTGACGGTCGCCGTGGCAGAAGGTGGAAATGCAGGACAGGCCGTTATCGACGTAACAGCAGATGCTTCAGTTGTTCCCGGTCGTTATCTGGTTCGCTGCGTAACACCGGCGGGCGTCAGCAATCCGGTCATCGTCACGCTCGATCGAATCGCAACGACCCCGGAAGGAACCTTTACCGAAGCCAATCCTGCTGCCACTTTTCCGATTTCGTCCTCTGGTCTGATCTCCGGCGCGGAACAGAAGCGAGTTTGGTTCAAAGGCACAGCCAATCAGAAAATTGTCGCAGAAGTGGAAAGCCGACGAGTAGGCTCGAAGCTGGATCCTGTGATCGAGATCCGCAGTCAGGCCGGAACACCGCTGGCCATTCAGTGGCAGCAGTCAGACCTCCGAGGCGACGCGCGAACGGCTGTGGTGCTGCCAGCAGATGGTTTGTACTTCGCCGAAGTTCATGATTTGCAGTTCCGTGCTCCGGGTGCAAGCCCATGGCGATTGCTGCTGGGTGACCTGCCACCTTCGTCGTTGGCATTTCCGGCAACAGTGGCCGCAGCGACAACGTCATTGCGAACCGTCGGGGCTGATGCCATCTCGGAAGCCGTTTCTGTGAAGACCGCTGCTGGTCAGGTTACCGTCGACGCCGGTGCTCCAGTGCTGGCTTTGCCGCCGCTCAAAACCGAAGCTGGGACGCTTGTTCTGGAACCAGTCGATGGAACCTATCCCGCCACAGCCATTGATGCGGCCTTCACAGCCGCCCCATTCCCAGCATTGCTTGTCAGCGGACGCATTACCGCAGCAAAAGAAATCGATACGGTTCTGCTGACAGTCACACCGGGCCAGACACTGCACTTTGCTGTCGCCGCCAGAGAACTCGCTTCACCTCTGCGACCACATCTGGCAGTCCTGAATGGTGACGCCGTTGTGGCTCAGAACGACGGTGAAACAGGTGCGACTGATCCAGCTTTGGATTTCAAGGTTCCGGACGGGGTCACTCAGTTGAAGGCGCAAGTCAAGGATCTGAACGGAAAAGGTTCGGCCAACTCCACCTATCGACTGCTGGTTTCGCGTACGGATCGTCAGGCGTTTCAGCTCAGTACTCGTGACGCCGCCCTGCGATTGCCAGTGAATGGATCAGTTCCATTGCGTTTGTCTGTTGTTCGGCAGTCTCGTTCGTTTCGATACACCGGACCAATTCGGCTGGCCATCAAAGGAATCTCCGGCGTCAGTATCGTGCCCGAAACCATCTCCGCCAGTGATCAGAATCAACAGGTGCTGGTCATGGTGACTCGTTCCACATCCGGCGATGCCAACGCTCTCGCCGCAGGCCAGTCATTCCTTATCGAAGCTCGCGCTGAAGGAGTTGAACCGGTCTTCACCACAACAGCGGCAATCGAAGTGGACACGCTTCCGTCAGGATCATTGACTCTTCCTGACACCTCAGTGGTCGCCGGTCCTGCTGATTCCGTGCCTGCAACGATGCTGCTGGATTCTGTACCGCCTGTTCTCTTCCGAGGCATCCCGGCTACGATCTCAGTGCGAGTCATCCCGCTGACGGATCAAGTTCCTGCCTATGTTCGCTTCGAAATGATGACGACCGAGATCGCTCGTCGTGAGGATCCGAATAAGCCCGATTCACCTCTGAAGCCGCAAGTCAGTCTCGATGATTTCCAGTTCGGCCCAACGTCACAGGGCGTATTTCCCCTGACTGTTCGAGTCCCGGCGGATACTCCGTCAAGCACGATCGACTCCGTCATCTCCGCGGACTTTGTGCCGCAGCCTCTGGCCGCAGCCAGCGGCTCCCGCTCATGGACCGCACCTTTGGTTCTGGCGGTAGATGATGCCGTGCTAATCGCTGCTCCTGCAGAACCCACCAAGGGCAATAAAGCAACGATGGTGAACATTGCGAGCTCGATTCGTCGTCATCCATTCTTCAGCGAAGCCGTGACTGTCGTATTGGACGGCCTGCCTCAGGGCTACGCAGCAGCTCCGATCGCCATCGCGGCCGACCAAACAGCCTTCGCATTGGCTGTCACCGTGCCGGAGTCAGCCGCTCCAGGTGAAGTTCCAAACCTGTCTATACGAGTCCAACACGCCAACGGAGCGACGATCAGCAAGCCAGCCCCAGTGAAGCTGATCATCGAGTAACAAAGCTCGTTGAACAGCAACTCCATCAAACCGGTTCAGGATGCACCCACGGTGCTCGGTATTCGCGGCGGAGAAGTAGAGTGGCTTCTTCGTCGCCGATCACTGTGTGAGTTTTCGCGTCCCAGTTCAGCGTGCGCCCCAGCTTCAACGCGATGTTGGCAAGGATGCAGCTGGCCGTCGAAATGTGGCCTTCTTCAATGTCCGAGACCGGCTTCTCGCGACTCTCAATGCATTCCAAAAAATTCAACATATGACCGCGAACCGCTGACGCCACGTGTCGCTCAAGGTCTTTCTCGGTCTCATCTTCCGGGTACTTGTCGTACTCAAACAACGCCGAGCCCGTCAACTTCTCACCGCCATCACGAGGGGTGAATTCATACTTGTCCACGCTGAGTTTCAAAGTACCCTTGTCACCGTAAATCGTCGAGCCCCACGGGTACTGTGGATCGGCAGCCGCTCCCCATGAACGATGCTGCCAGATCACCGGAAAGTCAGGATGCTGAAACGTGGCGGTCTGAGTATCCGTCGTGTTCGCTGCGGAACTCGTCTGAACCAGAATGCCACCGGACGAAGAAATCTGACTCGGCCAGCCAAGCTTCAGCATCCAGCGAACCATGTCGTACATGTGCACGCACATATCGCCGACGATGCCGTTGCTGTACTCCATAAACGCACGCCAGCTTCGCGGATGAGTCAGCTCCGTGAAGGGCCGCATCGGAGCAGGGCCGGTCCAGAGTTCGTAATCCAGGTTCTCCGGAACTGCAATCTCCGGCGGATTCTTCTGCGCTCGCATGTGGTAGTAGCAGTAACATTCAACTATACCAATGTCGCCCAGCAGCCCGGCATCGACCACCCGCGTCTTCGCCTCGATCAGGTGCGGAGTACTTCGGCGTTGAGTTCCCACCTGAACGACTCGATTGTTCTTTCGAGCCGCCGTGACCATCGACAGCCCTTCAATGACATCAACGCTGATCGGCTTTTGAACCCAGACATCAATGCCCTGATTCACGCAGTCGATCATCGGCAGAGCATGCCATTGATCCGGAGTATCGACCAGCATGATGTCAAACTCCTGCTCCTTCAGCATCTGCCGATAGTCCTTCCAGGTCTTCGGCGTTTGCCCCGAGGCCTGTCGCCCGGCAACGATCTCGGCTGCTTCCGCCACCATCTTGCTGTCGACATCGCAAAGCCCGACAACTTCAACGGGAGCCACCTGAATCAATCGCAGCAGATCAACTTTGCCGTACCAACCGGTCCCGATCAAACCAACTCGCGGAATCTTCGTGACCGGAGCGGCAAACGCTCCATGACTCAACGATAAGGCAGAAAGCCTCGCGCCGGACTTCAGGAAGGTACGACGGTCCATGATTTCACCTGCATAGCGTGGGAAACAAGGATGTGGGAGAGAGCGAAAGACGCTCTTTCAAACGCTTCACTGCGCGATCAGCCGCCGCTTGATTGCAAGTTTACGATCCAATCGTTTACCGCCCAGCCGAAGGCGCCGGCTCAAACGAAAGCCGGCGCCTCCGGCTGGGCGGTAAACAAGAGGTACGAAGTCCGCAAGATACTATCTTAGACGAACTCAATCTCCAGAACCTATTCTTCGCCCTGCCCGAATTTTCTGATGGTGCGAGTCGGCCGGTTTCGGCTGCGGAATGCTTCAAAGCCTTCGACTTTGTACTCCGGCAGAACCGTGTTGATGCGTTTCTCGATATTTGTCAGTTCGCCGCCCTGCTGCAAAGTGACAAACGTGATCGCTCGTCCGTTCTCTGCCGACGATAATCGCCCCGTACGGCCAACGCGATGCACGTAGTCGTCGCAGTACTCGGGGATATCGAAGTTGATAATGTGTGAAATCCCGCTGACGTCGATACCACGTCCCACGACATCCGTCGCAATCAAAAGGCGAATCTCACCGGCTCGCAATGACTTGATGACCTTATCACGCTTTCGCTGTGGCAGGTCGCCGTGAATCGCGGCGATGCGATCAGACTTCAGTCGTTTGGAAAACTTCAGATGCAATGCATCCGCCCCGCGCTTGGTGCGAGTAAACACAATCGCCTGGCTTGGCTTTTCTTTCGCGAGCACTCGCAGCAGCAGGGCCGTCTTGCGATCCTCGTCCACTGTAATGTAGTACTGTTCGATCGTGTCAACGACCACTCGATCTTCAGACAGATCCACCATCTGCGGATCGGACATGAATTTCTGAGCCAGCTTCTCCACGGGAGGTGGCAACGTGGCCGACAACAACAGCGTCTGGCGCTCTTCAGGACATGACTTCAGGATGCGTTCGATGTCCGGACGAAAACCGATGTCCAGCATGCGGTCAGCTTCATCCAGCACAACGACCATCAGATTCTTCAGTTTCAGATGTTGACGACGCAGCAAGTCGATGACTCGACCTGGTGTTCCAATCACCGCCTGAGCACCACTTTCCAGATCATCGATCTGCTTCCCGATCGGTCGTCCACCGGTCGCCAAAGCGAACTTCAACTTATCGCCACCGGCCAGCTTCTTTGACTCGGCATAAACCTGCTCGCTTAGCTCGCGAGTCGGTGCCATCACCAGCACCTGGACTTTCGGCAGGCTCAGGTCAACACGTTCCAGAGCAGGCAGCATGAACGCGGCTGTTTTGCCTGTCCCCGTTCGAGCCTGTCCGATGCAGTCGCGTCCCGTCAAAGCGACGGGGATAAAAGCCGATTGAATCGGGCTCGGCTTTTCGTAGCCAATCTTCTGAAGTTGCTTCAGGGTCGAAGATTTCAGACCCAATTGTTCAAACGTCGTTTCCAACAGGACTTCCAATGTATTTCCAGAATCATGCGCCAATATTATGCGTCCTGCCGTTTCTACAGATCTGAAATCAACACACTGCAGGCACTTGTGAGGCCGAATGGCGGTGCCGCCTCACGTTTTCCAATAAAATTGTGACCCAACTCTAATGGAGAACAACCGGCTTCGTCAACGCGCTGCCGCCCGCATTCGACATTCCCTCGATTGTATGGAAGTCCGGGCCGCACAATGATACGCAGCAGCCCCAAATTTGGCCGACTTGTTCTTGTGGCAGCGTGTATCGGGGACGAATGCTGGCGGGATAACCCGTTCAGAGCATTCCGTCCGACTACCCCACCGGCAGAACATGTTGCCAAATGTCAACCATCCCCCTCGCATGAGCCGCTGTCTATGGCCAGTCTGTTTCCCCACGATGAAATCGATGAACTCCGCCAGGAACTGGAACGACATAACCGCCTGTACTACGTCGACGCCAAGCCAGAAATCACAGACCGAGAATACGACGCGATGATGGCGCGACTGGTTGCCCTGGAGAAAGCCAACCCGGAACTGATGACGGCCGACAGTCCCAGTATCAAAGTTGGCGGAGAACCGATCGCCGGGTTTACTCAGGTCTCTCATCGCATTCCGATGCTGTCCATTGAAAACGCTTTTGAGGAGCAGGAACTCGTCGATTGGGATGCCGGCCTTCGCAAAGCTCTGGATCGTGAAACACTCGAGTATTCCGTGGAATTCAAAATCGACGGTGTCGCGATCGCACTGATCTGGGAGAACGGGACTCTTGTTCGCGCAGCAACTCGCGGCAATGGAGCAGTCGGCGATGATGTCACGAACAATGCCCGAGTCATCGCCGGAATTCCACTCCGTCTGATGACGGACAAGCCTCCGGCCTCACTCGAAGTCCGCGGTGAAGTCATCATCCTGAACGAACAGTTTGCAGCGTTTCAGGCGGATCAGGTTCGCGCCGGCGAAGAGCCGTTCAAGAATCCTCGCAATGCTGCAGCCGGCGCATTAAAGCTGCTGGATCCAACATTGACGCGAGAACGTAAACTCCGATTTCTGGCTCATGGTGTCGGCCACGTCGATGGAATCTCATGGACCTCGTACCACGAATTTCTTGAATCCATTCGAAGCCTCGGCATTCCGACAACTCCCAACGTGTCTCGCGCGAACGGCTTCGAAGAGCTGCTGCGAGTCTCCGCGGAAATGATTGCGCTGGTTCCGGAGTTGCCTTTTGAAGTCGATGGCCTCGTGATCAAGCTGAACAATCTGGCAGATCGAGAACAACTCGGAGCGACCTCGAAACATCCTCGCTGGGTTCGCGCTTACAAGTGGGAACGCTACGAAGCCGAAACGCGAGTTCGTGCGATCACGATTCAGGTCGGAAAAACCGGCGCATTGACACCCGTGGCAGAACTGGAACCTGTCGAGATCGCTGGCACCACAGTGTCTCGCGCCAGTCTGCATAATCGTGAAGAACTGGATCGCCTTGGTATTCGGATTGGCGACCTCGTTGTCGTCGAGAAAGCTGGCAAGATTATTCCTCACGTCATGCGTGTCAACGAGTCTGCACGCACCGGAGATGAGCAGCCGTTCGAATTTCCAACTCAATGCCCGGAATGCAAATCGGACGTGCAAAAGGACGAAGGAGGCGTTTACATTCGCTGCCAGAACCCCGCATGTCCGGCGCAGTTGCGTGAAACTCTGATCTTTTTCGCCTCTCGTCCAGCGATGAATATTGATGGTCTCGGAGAAAAACTGGTTGAACAGCTGCTGGCCGCAAAACTGGTTGATGGCATTCCGTCGTTGTATCGCCTGAGTGGTCGTCGAGAAGAACTGCTGAAGCTGGATCGTCTCGGAGCAAAGTCGATTGATAAACTTTTATCCGGTCTGGAGTTATCGAAGCAACAGCCACTGTGGCGACTGCTGACAGGGATGAACATTCGCCACGTCGGCCAGACAAATGCAAGAACTCTGGAACGAGCCTTCGGGACCATGCAGGAGATTGCCGCGCAGACGGCCGAGTCATTGTCGCGGGTCGATGAAATTGGGGAAGTCATTGCTGAATCGGTCGTCCAGTTCTTTCAATCTGAATACGGGAAAGAGCTGATAAGAGATTTGGCAGAACTTGGCCTGAATATGGGGCAGGCGATTGATCGCTCCAGTATCACGACAAATGCTGACGGTGGAAAACTGGCTGGAAAAACTCTGGTCGTGACCGGGACAATGATCCGTATGAAACGCGATGAGATCGAACAGCTCATCCGCGATCATGGTGGCAAAGCCAGCGGCAGTGTTTCAAAAAAAACAGACTACGTTGTCGCTGGAGAAGCCGCGGGAAGCAAGCTCACCAAAGCACAGGAATTGGGCGTGAAGGTCCTGTCCGAAGATGAGTTTCTGTTGATGCTGCAGAACGAGTAAAATTCTATTCGTGCAGAGATCGCCCAAACGTCATCGGCGATGCTGTGACGAATCGGTTGGTCTCCGGATCATAGATATCAACGTTCTTCAGGCCGGCGCCATTGAGGGAGTTGCCTTCCGCCGAACCGCCTGTCAGAAGGACTCGGCCATCACTCAGAGTTGATATTCCGAAACTATGTCGAGCGGCTGACAGTGTATTCAGGACAGGCTCAAATGACATCGTCTGCGATTTGAACAGCTCAGCCGAATCCAGCACCGCAGATTTCTGGAATGCACTGGCTCCTCCAGCAAACAGAACGTTTCCATTCGAAAGCAAAACACCGTCCAGCGACCAACGCCCCGTCGACATCGGCTTGACGGACGTCCATTTTTGCGTGACGGGGTCATAAATCTCTGCTGCCGCAGTGGCAGGAAACAGGAGTGGTCCTGCATCCAGTCCTCCCGCCACAATTGCTCGCCCGTTCGGTAACGCAGCAGCGGCCCCCAGAATATGCCTGTTGCTTAATGTCAGCTCGGGATCAGCGTTTGACCATCATCCGACCACCTGTTCGCCGTCGGATCCCTGAGCCAGTGAAGAACTCTTGAATAGAAGGCAGCCCGAAAACAGACCCACGGCCAACGCGATGACGCTGGCACGAACAGAAAGCACAGATGAGTAAAGCACTGGAATTCTTTGCTTGAGGGGCGAAAGTGAGAACGTTAAGTGACCTGCCATGACTTGCGGAATCAGCAGCGACGCCTGAGTACGAAACCCGATATTAACAAAGAACAGGAATGCTCCCAATAAGATGACGAGGAGTTCTCCTGCTAGAATTCTGAAACACCGTGAAGCTCATCTTTCCACCTCCGTTCATTTCTCACCGGCCAGAACGAACTCTTGAACGGACACCTCCCCGGCCCCTGAGGCAACGTCCTTTGCATCTGCGATGCGTTGTCAGTTTTCCCGGAGTTTTTAATGAACATCATCCCCGGCCTGCAGAAAATGCATGGTGAAATGACCGAATGGCGTCACAAGTTGCACGCCCATCCTCAAACGGCCTTCGAAGAGACGTATGCGTCTGAGCTGATTTCCGCATGTCTCGAATCATGGGGTGTTGAAACTCACCGAGGTCTGGCGGGCACAGGAGTCGTGGGCACCATTCGAGGTTCTCTGATGGATCCTGAACGTGGCAGGCGAACAATCGGCCTTCGAGCTGACATCGATGCTCTGGATATCACCGAACAGAATAATCTGCCCTATCGGTCCGTGTATCCGGGAAAAATGCATGCGTGCGGACATGATGGGCACACGGCCATGCTGCTCGGTGCCGCTGGTTATCTGGCAAAGACCAGGCAGTTCTCCGGAACTGTGCATGTGATCTTTCAGCCAGCCGAAGAGAATGAAGGCGGTGGTCGAGTCATGGTGGAGCAGGGACTTTTTGATCTGTTCCCCTGCGATATGATTTTTGGAATGCACAACTGGCCCGGTATGGATGTGGGGCACTTTGCGCTGTGCTCAGGACCCATCATGGCCGCGTTTGACGTTTTCGAAATCAACGTCCGAGGTCGCGGATGTCATGCGGCGATGCCTCATGTGGGTGCCGATCCAGTCGTGGCGGCAGCTCAGATCGTAACGGCCTTGCAGACCATCGCCAGTCGCCATGTGAATCCGATGGAACAGATCGTGGTCAGTATCACTCAGATCCACGGTGGCGACACATGGAATGTCATTCCGGGAGAAGTGCAGCTTCGTGGGACTGTCAGAACTTTCCTGCCGACTGTTCAGACGCTGGCGGAACAGCGGATGAACGCCATTGTCACCGGAATTGCCACGGCGATGGGTTGTACGGCGGACGTCGCCTATCAGCGACGGTACCCCGCTACGATCAATACGCCAGAAGAGACGTCCATCGCAGCATCCGCGGCCGCTGAGATTGCCGGACCGGAGAACGTGGATTTGCAGGCGATTCCATGTATGGGTTCCGAAGATTTCGCATTCATGCTTCAGAAGTGTCCGGGATGTTATATCTGGGCCGGAAATGGCCCGTGCAATGATGGCCGAGTTCTTCACAACGGTCGTTACAACTTTAACGATGACTTGCTGCCCGTTGGTGCCAGCTACTGGGCTCAATTGGCGGAGTCCTGCCTGTAAGACCGCCAGCAGACAAGGGATCGAATTCAGGACAGACATTGAATAAAGCCAGCGAGAACCTGCTAACTGTCTTCTCATGGACATCGAAGCGGGACCTGCTTGACACCCTGTCACGTTTTCCTCAACCGAGGGTGCCACGCGATGTCGCCGGTTTCCACGACCTGACCAGTCAGAGATCAATCCATAGCCTCACTGCGAGTTGCCAAAGTTCACTGGCTGCTCCGGCGTGTCGGTCCGACGCGCGCAGAATAAACTCGGTTTCACACGCGGTCGTGACCACGTATGACGGTTCAAAACTGGAAAGAACTGGTTCTGAATAGCTTCGTGTCATCCCGAGTTACCTTGAGAGAATGAGATTTTCGCGTCGCTCTCTCACATGGGGATAACCGACGTCGTTTGCTGGGCTCCTTTTGCGATTTTTGTCAATATGACAGATGCAGCCTGGGAGATGGTAGAAACCCATTCATGACGGTTAGTCGATGGTTCGTCCTGAGCCACATACGAGCCTACACACGGGGGTTAAGACGTTGTGGTCGCATGAGTTCAATCTGATAAAATTGATTGACAAGTCTTAGCCGCCTTAGCCGGACGAACTCCGTTCGGTCGATCAGACAGTCGCAGTTCGTCAGCATTAAAAAACACCTCGCTAAAACTCGCTTCCGGGGCATCGACGGCGACGATGTCCGCTGACTGTCGCGTCACCACATCACGGGGAGGTATCATCGCCTTGCCATGTTGTCAGCCAGCGCAGTGGCCGACCGGTGATATTCCGTGGTTTAAGATGCAACTACCACGAACCATGCTCAGTGGCATAACGGGCGACACCTTCGATGATTCGTCGTCCGTGCCCACGTGACGCTTCGATTAACCGGGCAACATAAGCTCGTTTATTCGTGATGTCGATTCAACGTTAAGCCGGGCTGCAAAAGATGGTTCAATGGTGCCGACGGCCGGAATGGCCGTCCTGCGTTGCCTGACTGGCAAAACCTTCTCTGACATGATTACGCAAAAGTTTTAAGATTGTTAGCAATTGAGGTGCACGCCCGAGATGGCCATAGTTAATCATGCAGCGGGTGGAGAGGTCGGAATGAGTCAGTCCCTAAACGATCTCAACCTCTTTGTGAGCGTGCTGCAGTTGACAGTCGGTTATTGAGCTGGAGAGTACACGAATATGATGCTGCAATTGAGCAAACAACTTCGCATAACCGCTGCGCTGGCGGCGGTTATGGTCTCTCTCAACACGGCTCCGTCGTTGGTTGCCGAAGAGCAACTGATTGTTCCCGAAAGAACATGGCAGGGAATTCCCGGCCTCGAGCGCACGGCCAAGGGGCGCGTGTTTGTCTCATGGTTCACGGGTGGTCCAAAAGAGCCTGCTCCCGAAAACACAGTCGTGCTTGCCCATAGTGACGATGGCGGAAAGACGTTCTCGGTGCCGCAGGCGATGGCTTTGCCGCTGAGCGATGGCACTCGCTGTTTCGACCCGACGCTCTGGATCGATCCCCACGGACGGCTGTGGTACATCTTCAATCGGGGTAACAAGACAACCGCAGTGCATGATGTGCATGCCCGCATCTGCGATGATCCTGACGCGACGACACCTGTGTTCGGTACCGAGTTTCGCGTCGGCTACGAGGGGCCGTATGCTTTCCGGATGAACAAGCCGACGGTGCTTTCGACCGGTGAATGGATCATGCCGGTGACGCATGCCGTGGAGCCGATTCACGAATGGTTTGCCGGACCAAAGCAACTTCAAGGCGTGGGCATCTCGACCGATGAAGGTAAGACATGGAAACTTCACGGCGCAGTAAAAGCACCTGAGTGGGCGCTGGAGT
>JBIIIF010000316.1:0-7438 GCA_044235005.1 Planctomycetaceae bacterium
GTCCGTTCAGAATCTACCAGAACCACACATCATTGTCAGGCGCACGATTGATTGCGTTTTCTCGGGGGTGTAGTCGCGGATTTCGGTAGGTCCTCCTTGCCGAGGAGGACTTTGCGGCCTGCCGCGACCTGTGTGCACGTCAACCAAGGTTCCGGGCCGATATCCTGTCCCGTGTTGCACACAGGGTTCGCCTTCCGGCGAAAGTCCTTTTCGGCAGAAAGGACCTACTTTGACAATCATCCGCGACTGCACCCTTTTCACGGGGAGTTCCCTCTGAGCGGGCGATCGGAAGCAGATGGAGTAGCCTACGGTCGACCAGCGTTCGCCGAGCCGCTTGTGTCACGCCCCGCGGAAAAACGCCTGAATTTGTTCGGTGCGGGAAACGAATGCTCAGACACACCTCCAACGGACCTTAATTCTCTGACAGGCTCACAGTCGATTTCGTTGCTGGTCGAGAACGGAAAAGATCTGGAAATTGAAGTCTGTGCGAGATGCCGGGTTGCCGCTAAACTCCGCCACTTGTGTTTTCGCAGCCCTTCCAATCCTCCCAATTTCAGTAAGGATTGCGAAGTTACGCAGAGAAAACAGCTTTGGAAATGCTCTGTCCTGAAACGGTCCGCGCTGATCGAAGCGTCAGATTCGCGAGTTTCGGGGCAGTTGAGTTGGTAAAATTGACATCTGCAGGAAGCAAACGATGGCATCCGTGACCAAATCCAATTCCAGCTACACAGGCGAAGATATTGAAGTCCTTGAAGGGCTTGAACCCGTTCGCCGTCGTCCGTCAATGTACATCGGCGGCGTGGATTCACGCGGCCTGCATCACCTGTTGTGGGAAATCGTTGACAATTCGGTCGACGAGTTTCTGGCCGGTGAATGCGATCGTATCACCGTAACGCTGCACAAAGATGGCAGCTCATGCTCGGTTTCGGACAATGGCCGAGGCATCCCGGTTGATAAGCATCCGAAGATGAAGAAATCAACGCTGGAAGTGATTCTGACGACGCTGCATGCGGGTGGAAAATTCAGCGACAAGAATTATGCACGCAGCGGCGGATTGCACGGAGTTGGTTCCTCCGTGGTTAATGCCTTGTCGTCCGAAATGATCGCGACTGTTCATCGTGATGGTTTCGAATGGTGCCAGACCTTTCGGCGCGGGAAACCCAAAGCACCTGTAGAGAAAGTAAAGCCGTTTCGTGGCCGCGGCACGACAATCTTTTTTCGCCCCGATGAAGAGATCTTTCGTCGAACCATTTTCAATGCGGAAACGATTCGTCAGCATCTGGAAGATATCTCGTTTATCCATGGTGGCCTGACGCTGGTCTTTCATGACGAGCAGAAAAAAGAAACCATCGAGCTGCATCATCCGGATGGCATTGTGGCCTACATTGATAAGGTCATGAAAGATACAGGCAAGAAGCCTGCTCATGAACAACTGTTTGCAGTGACCAAAGACGACAAAGACGCCAAGGTCGAAGTTGTTCTGCGCTGGACGGATTCCACGGAAGAGAATATCCGCAGTTACGTGAACGGCATCAGAACTCATGCCGGGGGAACTCACGAAAATGGCTTCAAGTCAGGCGTCGTCAAAGCGGTTCGCAATTACATGGATGTGCATGACTATAAGCCTCGCGGCGTCACGATCACGTCGGACGATATTCGCGAAGGGATCGTCTGCATCCTGAGCGTATTCATTGGCGATCCGATGTTTCAGGGGCAGACCAAGGAACGCCTGAACAATCCGGAAACCGCTGCGGCTGTCGATGGAGTCGTCCGGCCTGCTCTGGAAAACTGGCTTAATAACAACCCTTCGCTGGCAGACGTCATTCTGGGCCGCATGGTGCTGGCCGCTCGCGCGCGTCAGGCGAGTCGCGAAGCCGTCTCGGAGGTTCGACGGAAAACTGTGGGCGGACGAAAGACCAATCTTCCCGGGAAGCTGGTCGATTGTCAGTCAAAAGATGCCCTGCATTCAGAACTGTTCATCGTCGAAGGAGATTCGGCCGGTGGTACAGCGGTGATGGGACGCAAGGCAGCGACTCAGGCCGTGTTGCCTCTGCGAGGAAAGATTTTGAACACCGAAGCGTTGACGATGTCCAAAATTATGGACAGCAACGAAATTCGGGACATCGTGGAAACTCTGGGAGCGGGAGTTGGCAATAGTTTTGATGTTAATCAACTGCGTTATGCCCGGATTATCCTGCTCATGGATGCCGACAGCGACGGATACCACATTTCCACGCTGCTGCTGACCTTCTTCTTCCGTCATATGCCGGAGCTGATTCGTCAGGGGAAACTGTTTATTGCTCAACCGCCGTTGTATCGCGTCGAAGTGGGCAAAGAAGTCCATTACGCTCGACATGACGCGGAGAAGGAAGAGTTACTGGCGTCACTGCCAGCCAATCGCACTGCGACAGTTCTTCGCTTCAAAGGTCTGGGAGAAATGAACGCAGCACAGTTGCGCGATACGACTCTGGATCCACGAGCGAGGGTGCTGCTGAGAGTCAACATTGAGAGCCAACTGGAGGCTGACGCGACCTTTCATCAACTGCTCGGCAAAGACGCCAGTGAGCGATACCGGATCATTATGGAAGACGCGAGTTTCGCGGACGACCTTGATCTATGATCACAGGACAATGATTTCATGACGTCTCAAAACGTTGTCGTTGCCATCACAGGAGCCAGCGGATCGATCTATGCGGTCCGACTGGTTTCAGTGTTGTTGGCTGCGAACAGAACCGTTCATCTCGTTGCCAGCGGTGCTGCAGGGCAGGTGATGCGAAGAGAACTGGAATGTGATTTTCCGGCCGTCAGTGCGGGAGAATCCGTGTGGCGAGCAGCGTTGCAGAAAATTCAACAAAGCCCGATTGCCACGAAATGGGGCTTTGACACGAAACGAGTGTCAACCGCGTCTGATACGAATGCCGGCCTGTTAAAGGTACACGGGATCGGAGACTACTCCGCCGGAATCGCCAGTGGATCGTTCAGGACGGCCGGAATGGTGATCTGCCCGTGTTCGATGGGGACGCTGTCTGCAATCGCTTCAGGAGCTTCGACAAATCTGATCCATCGCGCTGCGGATGTTCACCTGAAAGAACGTCGTCCGCTGGTGATGGTGCCACGAGAGACACCACTGAGCGTCATCCAGTTGGAAAACATGACTCGCGTCAGTCAGGCAGGCGCGACCGTACTGCCTTCCATGCCCGGCTTCTATCATCAACCTCAATCAGTGGCCGATCTGGTCGACTTCGTTGTCGCCAGAATCTGCGATCATCTGCACGTGCCTCATACACTGATGCAGCGCTGGGGCGATGCTTAACTGACCGGTTTGCTCAGCTTGTGAACCTTTCAGGGCGATGTCAGCAGACGCGTTGAGACCTTGATGGATCTGAAATCGAACCGCGAATAGACGCGAATCGAGAATGCGGCTAAGCAGGTCTTTCGCGATCTTTCAAAGGTCTGTTCGCAAACTCGGAATGGTGAGCGAAAGCGTTCCGGTTCAACGTGAAATGATGTGAGCGATCGCAGTAATTGGAATTCCCTGCGATTCATCCTGAAAGGATTCCAGTGATTAGCCGGTGGTCGCCGACAGGCGGACCACCGGTGACAGAACACGAGTTAAACTCATCCTGAAGGGATGACAGAAATTACGTTTCTGGCACCCCTGTCAGGGTGCAATCGCAGGTTCTGACGCAAACCGGTGGTGGCGCTTCGCTTACCACCGGCTAATCTCTGAACCCGCTCCGCGGTGAATCGCAACGATCGTGGCGAATGCGGAAACGAACTGAATTCAGACTCGCGCACTTGATTTCACCCAGAGCCAGAGTTCCGTTGATTTCAAGGTATTTCTATCCGCGTCAATTCGTGTCTATTCTCGGTTCAAAACGACCTTTCGAATTACTTCACGACCAGATCTTCTACAGACTCAATCTGCTCAGTCTCGTTCTCTCCACGATTCAGGGATTTGTGCACCTCCCGTTTACAAAAAAAGGGGAAGGAGCCTTTGCGACTCATTCCCCCGATTCAATACCAACTGTGTGACTGCGAACCTACGGCTTCGATTTCGGCGTCGGAATCTTCACTGACTCTTTGGCTTCTTTTCCCAGCATGACGTCTGAGAATCCTTTCAGGTCTGTCCAGAGGGTGCCTTCACCCGCGTAGAACAGATTGAGTTCAACATCTTCGGGCAGCCCCGAAGCAAAGACCCACTGATTGTAAGCACTGCCACTGCCGAAGGCTCCGACCGCAAGGCCAAAGAGTTCTGACTTGGCCTCGGCTTCAAGCTGCTTGCTGGAGGCTGTTGCTTTCCCCAGCGCGACGCTGGCCTGAGCATCAAGTTCGGCTGTCTTTCGATCGATTGAAGCCACCTTTTTCAGTGTCTCCGCTTTGGTTTCTTCGGCTTCTTTATTTCCTTCTGCAATTGCCTGAGCCACCATCTTTGTGGTTTCGGCGGTGACTCGCTCTTTCTCCAGGTCGACCTTCTTTTCGGCTTCGCGGAGCGTGGCTTCGGTGCGAGCTGTCAGCAGTTCCTGTTCTCGAGTCAGCTTCAGTTCATCAGCGATAAACTTCTCCTGAATCGGTTTTCGAACTTCCTGAGGAATGTGAATGTTGCGTACAAAGCCGTGCAGCAGCGTCAGATCCTTCTCTTCCAGGATCTTGTGAAACGCGGCGGAAACTTCCTCCTGAAACTTCTGTCGAGTCTCCCCGACCAGCAAATCCACGGCTCCCACGGAAGAACCTTTGTTGCGGCCGATACTTTCGATCTGGGGAACAACGACTTTCGTTTCGACGGCATCAAGGTTTCCAAAAGTCGCGATCACATTAGCGGCCTGATCAGGCATGATGCCCCAGACAGCCGTGAAGTCCATATGGATCTTGAATCCGTCGGAAGATGGAAATGCGATGCCGCTCTCGTCATCTGCGACGGAAGGTTCGCCGCTTTCATCAAGCACCGGCACACCATCTCGGCTCTGGAGATTCGACTTAATGGATTTCTCTGCGTAACCCACACCGATGATGTCAATTTCCTGTTCGCGTGGGTTCACTGGATACAATCCTGGCTGCAGCACTTTGTCCTGAATCACGGACCTGGCAACATCAGATTCGCCTTTGCTCAAATTCGTCACAACGCCCACATAGCCTGTGGGAATTGAAACCCAGCCGGAATGCTTGATCTGAGTGCCTTTCGGAATCGCCTGCTCGGTAATTACTTCCACCGAGTAAGCATAGTCATTGATTCGGTACGTACCGGGGGCAAGGACCTGACGGAGAATGCCTTTTTCCTTCGTTTCGTTAACGTGACCTTCGACAAGAAACTTTCCGTCGGCGAGGTCATTCCCCATTCGGCAGGTCACGACAGCGACCTCACCGGGTTTCACGACGACGTCAGGAACAAGGCGAGTTTCCCACCAGCCGATCCAGCGAAAATGGCGTCCGGGCCCCAGCATGTCCTTCAGAATTCCGATCTCCAGCGGGCGACCATTTTCATCCACCTGAGCAAACTGGCCCGGTGCAGCGGGCGGACGATTGCCTGGCAGAAACGGTAACGGCGGACCTTTGTACCGCATAACCAGGCTATAGCCTTCCGGCACGTAGACTCGATTGAATGTCCACTCGAACATTTCGTACCCAAGCACCAGCAGCAGAAAGGCTGGCACAGCGAGAGCGGCTCGCGAAAGGGTTTTACGTCCTGAAGAATTTGTACTCATGTCAGCATGACCTTTAGTAATTGATTGATCTGGTCATCGCGACAACCCCGAAGGACTGCTGCGGAATGTTGTTAGTAGTTTTTAGAGGCCCTGAAATGCGGCACCTGTGTTCAGAGTTCTGCAGGTTGCAGAGGATCTATCAGAGTCGCAGGTTCTGCGAATCTGTGCCCATCGCTATTCTTCCGCACCGCTTGCGGCAGTCGCCGGTACTGGCGTTGATGTCGGTTTGGCATTCGCGGCCTTCGCAGCGTCTGCGGATTCAGCAAATGATTCGAAGATCTTCATGATCGGGCTGTCCGC
Organism: Planctomycetaceae bacterium; assembly: GCA_044235005.1. GTDB lineage: Bacteria > Planctomycetota > Planctomycetia > Planctomycetales > Planctomycetaceae > SXXK01. The sequence goes on from JBIIIF010000316.1 coordinate 6,003, forward strand.
CGTGTTGACCATAATCCTGCGGTAGGATGCCGACAGCTTCTGATACATCACATACTGAGCATACGCCTGACCATCACCCTGGAAAGCTTCGACAGCCTTCTTCCATCCCGCTGCTTCTGCTTCATTGTTAAACCGGACCACATCGGCCGCCGCTTTGCCCTTGGCTTCGATTGCTGCGGCTTCGTCAATCGTCGCATCTAACTTCAATTGTGCGACAGCGGCCTTTTCGTTGGCTTTGGTGATCGCAACCTCCTGTTCCTGCTTGGCCTGAGTCGTGATCTTCACGATGTCCTGATCGGCCTTCACCAACGCCTGCTTTTGCTCGACCAGGGCCTTCTCGACTGCCAGTCTCTGTTCAGACTCCTGTTGCAGTGCCTGCTGCTGATACTGCAATTCCTGTTGCTTGGCAATTTCTCGCTGACGAACTGGATCTGCGATCTGCTGCGGAGGACGAATCTTGGTCACAAGAGCCTGAATCACTTCAATGCCCAGCGGCTGGCAGGCTTCCTTCATGGATTTCTCGAACGACTCCTGAAAGGCCGTGCGCGAAGTTCCCTGAATGAAATCACGACCGGACGAATTCGATCCCTGCAGACGGCAGAAGCTGCGAGCATTCGGCATGATCACCGTCTCCACAATCTCCTTGTCAATTTCTGGTCCATTGCTGCTTTGGTTAAAAAGCACATAGACCTCCGCGGCCTTGTCCGGAACGACTCGGAATTCAATCACTCCATCAAGACTGACCCAGAAACCGTCTTTGGTCGGAAACCCCATGTCGCCTTCTTCGCCAAGATTGAAACGCTGACTGCGACAGTCGACCTGATCAACGCGGGTCACATACGGATTCAGATAATGAGTTCCGGCCTCCAGAGTCGCCTCCTGAACGCCTCGCTCACCAGGCTTCACCAGCAACACGTTTGGGTCATCGGCCAGAGGAGCCGCCAGATTCGTGACGACACCTTTGAAACCCGCGGCAATCGTGACAGGCTTCTGAATTTCAACCGCATAGAGGTAAGGATTGATCGGGTAACGTCCCGGATTGAGCACTCCCGGCATAATTCCCTTGGTTGTTGCTTCGCCCTTTTCATTGACCTTGGCGAGGAAGTCGCCATAGCCCAGATCATCACCAGTCAGACTGATCTTGATTCCCATATCGCCGGGAGCAATTTCGATCTGCTTGACGACCTGCCATGACCAGGTATACGGGTTATAAAAATGTCGTCCTTCTGCCAGGACATCACGTTGAATGCCTTTGTGTTCCGGTGTCGGAGCAATCTCATCACCGTTCGTAATGTCGAGTCCCGTCTTGCGAATCAGAATGGCCATCTCGCCACTGCCCACATCAATCCGAAAACTGGTGTACACAGTCCAGATCACCGACAACCCAATGATCGCCAGCAGCAGCACCGCCACCAGAGATGGCCCTGAAAGTCGAA
>JBIIIF010000213.1:0-12787 GCA_044235005.1 Planctomycetaceae bacterium
TGATTGCACCTGCACGCTGCCATGTCAAAAGGTCCACATTGTCGCTGACAAATTTTGCAGAACCGTCGACCAGAAGTACCTGAACACCACCAGTGTGCATACTTCGCGCAGACCATACTCCCTGACTGTCGTACCATCCACATCCCGCACACGGATGACAATCCGGATTAGCTGAATTTGGGGCATTCAGTGTATTGAAGATGGTCTGGCCACCGATGCCGTTGATCCACTCGCGTCGAACGTGAGCATGAAGATTTCCTGTACCCGTCCGGCACTGTGTGCCATAAGCGTCCAATTGCGCCTGTGTTGCAAAGTTGGAAGGAAAACCACCTGGAAAAGCCTGTGCACGGACAAGGCTTCTCTTAAGATCATAAGACCCGGTGTTGTTGTTGCCAACGGTTGACTCTGAGACGGCGATGGTGTTGGATGTCCCGTCAGTAATGTCTCTGATTCCAATTTTACGTTGGTAGTTGAACACACCGATTTCATTGGCAATACCAATTCCCCACCATGTCGAAGGACCTCCGGAGCAAACATAATTGTTCCCCGGTTCTGTGCCGAGATACTGCACATCGGACGGACACTTGAAAGCCGCAATCTTTGCGTTCTTCACAGTGTTGTTTGTGCCAGCGTTGATGAGCTGATTCCAGTCCATCTGAGCATAGAGCGGAGCCTGCTCGATGTATGGGAGAATCAGCGTGTGAACGCTAAATGCACGCCATGAGTTTGAGTTGGCCATACCGCCGGAATCCAGAGCACAACCATACTTCCCGTTTGGAAACTGATTAAAGACGTCATGGTAGTTATGCAGTGCCAACCCAAACTGCTTCAGGTTGTTTTTACACTGTGTTCTACGGGCCGCCTCCCGTGCCTGCTGCACAGCTGGCAACAGCAGAGCAATCAGGATTGCGATAATCGCAATAACAACAAGCAACTCGATCAGAGTAAACCCCCGACCTTTCCGAGCAATCAGAGACTTCATCAACAACTCCCAGTAAGAGGTAAAAAAAACCAGAGAACTGAGCACTTCAGCAAACGCCATGAACCGACGACGAGGTCGGAAATCGACCAAGAATCGCGCAGAATCGCAGTATATTAGCGCAAAAATAATGAATAACGTGTACGATTGATATTAATTAGTGAATGGCGAAGCTTGTTTTTGGAAAAATGGTACTTGAAGTAAAGCGAGCTTTGGCTCATCGCGACAGGCAAGTTGAATCCCTGTAGACGGGAATTCACATACCCATGCGACTCATTTTGGAGTATTTTGCCCGCCTCAGCGTCCCTCGTGAATGTTCAGAACTTCACCATTATTCCATGGCGGGATTGTTTGAGTTGCTCCGCCTGGCCACGTGACGGTGGCTCCGGTGACACGGATTTCAGGAAGGGTTCCCCACGTGATCAGCCTGTCGCTGGCAGAAAGGTAGCTGCCGCCACCAATCGAATGTCGGAGTTGGTCTCCCGCAGAAGTATGCAGTACGACGCGGGCTCCCACAGCATCCCGATTCTCAGACGTTCCAATAAGTCGCATTCTCCAGGCTGTTCCTTTGGCATAGCCTGAATTCCTCAGCAAACTCGCGGGCTGATTCGTGTGAATAGCAACTAAGTCGGTGCGTCCATCCAGATCAAAATCTCCTGTGAACAGTCCACGCCCGAGGTGTTTTTGATGAAAATAGCCGTCTCCAGGGCCGGGAATAACTCGCTGGAATCGCGACTGTCCCAGGTTCTCCAGAAGCAAAGGAGGTTGTGACTCTTCATTATTCTCCGGATAGTAAACAACATGACCGTTCGTTACAGCAATATCCTCGTCGCCATCCAGATCAAAATCACATGCCACTGTGCCAAATCCTACGTACAGTGAGCCGATTGCCATCACACCGCTATCGCGACTGACATGTTGAAATTGCGCGTTCCCCTGATTTCGATACAATGCGAACGTCTCCATTTCAAAATTCGTCACCCACAAATCGGGTAGTCCGTCCGCGTCAAAGTCTCCCAATGAGACTCCCATGCTTCCATCCGGCTGACCTCGATCATCCATGGCAACGCCGCTGGCCAATCCGCTTTCATTAAAATTCCCCCTGCCATCATTCAGGTAAAGGAAATTCGGAGTCGTGTCGTTGGCGACGTAGATGTCAACGTCACTGTCGTGATCCACATCAGCCAATAACACACCGAGACCGTTGCCGCCGTCAAGCAGACCAGCTTCTGCGGACAACTTCCGAAAACCTCCGGCACCGTCACTGATAAAGACAACATCTCCAAGGCCCCGGAACTCGCGCGGCGGACACACATCACGCTCATCCGGCCCGGTGCCTCTGCAAACTGGATCGTTTTCAAATGACCAGTCGACGTAATGGGCCACGTACAAATCAAGCGAACCATCGCCATTGAAATCAGCCCATCCTGCACTCGTGCTCCATAATGAATCTTCAAGCCCTGTCTCATGGCTTACCGATTCGAAAGTCCCATCACCTGAATTCTTCCAGAGTTGAAGGCCTCCATAGCCGGTCACCAATATATCTTTGAAGCCGTCATTGTCCGTATCAGCAATAGCACAGCCATGACTGAAGAACCGAGATGGACCACATCCGGCTATTTCCGTGCAATCCTGCCACCTTCGTCCCGGCTTTCCACGATGCAACTTGTTCGGTAATCCGCGAATGTCATGCTCACCCGCAAAGTCCCCACCACCAGTTGTAAAGATGTCGGGAATGCCATCAACGTCAAAGTCGACCACTCCGCCACTTCCACCCAGAGACTCCAGAATTGCATACTTCTTTGATTCTTGTCCGTTTCGATAAGTCGAACTGAAGCCTGTGGTCGTGGTGATATCTTCAAAGGAAAACGCATCCGCCTGTGACTCTTTCATGAGCTGCGGTGGCGCGGATGGACTTCCACTACAACCCATCAAAAACAAGTTGATCGTGATGACTGACAAGGAATGAACAAGATACATGAGTCGCATGATTGATCTTTTAGCCTCACTGTTGTGAGAAGGCGGCCTGCGTCTGAAGTCAGGAACCTCGAACTGGGAAGGAAGATTTCGACGTTCCCACATTCCTATTCTGCTGCTAGCGAGATGGTTTATTTTCCGACGAATCCTCCATCGCCTTTCGATGCTTGTCGGCAAGCCATTCATAACGCGGCTCTGTTTTGGCAAGTTCCGCATAGTGTTCCGCCAGCAGTTGATGCGCAGGCAGGAACGATGGATCCCGGGCAAGCGTTTCCCGAAGCCACAACTCGCCGCGGCCACTGTTCTCGTACTGTAGCAACAACTCGCCGACGCGACATCGCTTTTCGAGATGAGGCTCATCCGGTGCATGGTTAATCTCATCAACAAGGCGATCCACTTCCTTTAGCCGTTCTCGCACCCGCTGGACCTCTGAAAAGTCTCGATTCGCAGCATCCGTCTGCTTTAACTCTCTCATCGCGATCGCGCGAGAGTATCGCGCATCGACATTCTTCGGGTCAGAATCCAGCACTTGGTTCAGCCACTTCAGCGCTGCGTCGTAGTTGCGAATCGACAACTCCAGAGTCCCCAGTTCAAATTGAATCGGGAGTCCTCTTAATGGTTCTCCGACCCGCAAAAAACTGGTGATTATTTCCTGCTGAGACAGTTTCACGACTTCAATCAACAGGAGTTGAGCCTCTTTAGTACGTCCCAATGCACGATAACACCTGGCTGTCTGATAAAGCACGGCCGAATTGTGTCGCATCGCGGTCGCTGACTCAAACTCAATTAAAGCTTCGTCCACTCGGTTCTGGCCCAGAAGAATCCTTCCGAGCGCGTATCGCGATGGCCAATGTGTGCTCTTGAGTGAGATCGCCAGCTGAAGTTCCGCAACGGCCTGCGCTGCTCTGCCCTCGAACTCCAAAAGTCGGGCATGAGCATAGTGAGCCTGAGGATCCAGGGGGAAATCGGCCTTCCAAACCGGCAGGATCGCAACGGCCAGATCTGTAGCCCCAGCAATCAGTGCACCATTCGCATAGGCTTCACAGATTTCTGCGCCGTCAGCCCCTGGTTCCACCATAATTTGTTGCAGATCACCCATCACCTCCGCAATCTGGCCTGTCTGAGCCTGAAGAAGCAGGAATTCTCGCCTAATGGCCTCCGACGAGTACCCGCCAGCAGCGGCTGTCTGCAGTTGTCCCGGAACGTCTGCAAGCTGAAGCAGCTTGCGATTTAGACGCGCGTCCCAGAATGCCGTTTCAGGATTCGATACCCGCAGGGTTCGAATTAAGGCAAGCGTTTCCTCCGCAGCATCATAGTCCCGATTAGCAAGTTGAGCGGAGACTCGGAAGTGGAGCAGGGCTGCAGGGGCGCCAACAAACCAAATAATGACTGAAGCCACAAGCAAAAACAGCCCAATACAGATTCGCCGCTTCGCCGCGCGAGGTCGCCTCTGCAGCGGCTTTGGTGGGTTCATCTTCTTTTGGCTCCAAGCGACTTCCAGGTTAACCGACATCAGCAAAACTGATAAATGCTACGCAATATAACCGTCGAAAGAAGCGTTTTGGAAGACAAAAGGTGCGGTGGTTGAGTAAGGAAGACTGCGTCACAATATCGTTAAACTCAATTGCCATGGAGCAATCCTCGCCACACATGGAACGTCCACAGTCCATTGTCAGCCAGAACTCTCGCTGTCGATTCGTGACGAGGAAGTGACGCGTCGATTGTCGCATGAACATCCTGAGTGAACAATTCACAATTTCCTGACATCCGCGTATGTGATGGTCGGACAGGGGTTTGCAGTATTGGAGCCGTTGCTGCCGGGGCGGGTTTGAGCTAACTCGGCGTGGAATGCGGAAAAGCTGATTTGCAGTTCGGTTGAGCTGAGTATCATGCCACTGTGATGATTATGGTCTTTCCGGTTTCTGCTGGCTGGTCGTCCGGATGAAACGTCGCTCCCTGATTCTGATGATCCTGATCGTGCTGCTCCCCGTCAGTCTGCTGACATGGCTTGGGGTTCGCATGGCGCGGGATGAGCAGTCGGTGACGCAGCAGCGATTTCGCAGCGTGATGCAACAAAGGCTGGATGATGTCAACCGGCAGGTCGCATTGCGATTTGAGGAATCTCAGCGGCGACTTCATCAAATCACCTCAGTGGATGATTTTGATCTATCGGTGCTGCGAGAAGTTGTGCGATCTGAGCCGCAGGTGACTCAGTTGTTTGTGCTTTCTCCCGACGGTCGGCTGATGTACCCAAATCCGGCCGGGGTGCTGAATGGTTCAGAGCTGACGTTCCTGAATCAGGCGGCCCGGATGTTTACTCAGTGGGATCTTCAGAACGCCATCGCGCGGACGGAAGCTGGCGTTGGCGGTGATCGTTCTGCGATCGCGATGTCAGGTGGTGCCGGGGGAGCATTTCGCTCGGAAGTCGAACAGAGGCAATCTCGTTCACAGCAGCAAACAGATCCGTCCTATGGGTCTTCGGAGAATCTTCTGAACGATCAGATCGCATCAGGTTCGATGTCCGCTGAAGCGATTCCACCGCAGGCGGCTCCGATGGTGGGTGATGCGCCCTCAGCTCCGAGTCCATTGGAGGAGCTGATAGCGGCGATCAAGTCGGTGAAAGACGCTGGGGCCGAAAAGAAAGCGACGACACTGGATTCTGCGGTTCTGGATGAGAATGCCAGCCCCAGTGTCAGGATGCCCGCTCCGCCGGGGAATTCTGTTCGATCCAAAGCCAAAGTGTCACGACAGCCTGCCCCTTCGGATCCCTTTGAAGCGGCGGCTCCTGAGATGGCGGAGGGGGCTCGCGGTTATGTAAGTGCTCCTGCGGCGAGCAGTGCTCGAACGGGGCCAGCGACCGGAACGGCTGTAGAGACGCGGGAGCCAGCGGAGACCGCAACTCAAGCCGCAGCGTCGGCCGCACCACGACAGAGCGAGCCGTCATTTAGTGCCGCGGATCCGGCGATGGCCGCCACCAAATTAGCGGCACCGCTGTCTGCCGATGCCGCAGATAATGGTCTGGAAATGGCCGCACCAGAGTTCTCTCCTCGCGCGGAAACGCGAGAACAGCCGGCTCCGTTTTTGCCTTCGAATGGCTGGTTTGTGTGGTACTGGGATCGAGGACTCAACCTGATTTACTGGCAACGCAGGCCGTCGGGCCACATTGTCGGTGCTGCCCTGGAGCGGGCTCGGTGGATTTCCGATTTGATCTCATGGTTACCCGAAACGGATCGTTCTGATTCGAAACTGGGATCGTCCGATGTTCAAACGGCGTTTCGCGTTTTGAGTTCATCCTCGGAGGTCGTCTACGAATGGGGCGACGATGTCACGACAGATGCGGTGCCCTTCTGCGAAGCTCCTGTCGCGGCGCCTCTGGCCTCCTGGCGACTGCAGTGTTTCATACCGCCCGATCAAATTGCCACGGGCGGTGGTCGCAGTGCGTATTTGGGATTCGCGGCTGGCCTTGGTGCGTTTGCAATCACACTGACTTCGCTGGCGTGGTTGCTGTATCGAGATTACTCGCGTGACATGCGAGAGGCGTCGCAGCAGGTCAGTTTTGTGAATCAGGTGTCCCATGAACTTAAGACACCGCTGACGAATATTCGACTCTATGCTGACCTGCTGGAGCACGATCTGGAACAGGTCGAAGCTGATCAGTCGGAGAAGCCTTTGCGACGGCTGGAAGTGATTTCATCGGAAGCTCAGCGATTGAGTCGCCTGATTGGGAACGTGCTGACGTTTGCTCGACAACAACGCAAGACGCTGCAACTTCATCCGGTTTCGGTCAACGTCATCAAACTGGTGCGACAGATTGCCGATCGGTTCACTCCGTCACTGCAGAACCACGGGATCGAGATTCAGGTTAGTGGAGAGCCGGGGAATGAACTGTGGCTGGATCCTGATTTCGTCGAACAGATTCTGGGCAACCTGATCAGTAACGTGGAGAAGTACGCGGCAACGGGGAGAAATCTTGAGATTCGAGTCGCGGTCAGTTCAGAATATGCCACAATCGATGTCATCGATGCCGGGCCCGGGATTGCGGCTGCTCATCGAGCCAGTGTCTTCCAGCCCTTTTCGCGTCTCAGCAGTGACCTGCGAGCGTCAACGGGGACGGGGATTGGCTTATCGATCACTCGAGAGCTGGCTCGCCTGCATGGTGGCGACGTTGAGCTGAAGGATTCGGCTTCCGGATGCTGGTTTCAGGTCAGACTCAAGTCTCAGAGATGATCGTAATGCTTCGAGCCTGCCTGCATTTTGCATGCTGATGTTGGGCATTGCGACCTTCTCAACCCGACGCGTCAGCGAGGGATTGCGTTTCACTGCTATTCACGTGAATCCCTCGCTGACGCGTCGGGTTGTGATAAGGGCCGACTGATGGCCCGATCTACGCTGGTCGCATTTGCTCCAGCCACGGCATGCAATGCAGGCTGGACCTGGTGTCAGTTATTCCGGCTGTGACGATTTTTGCGAATGAATGATTGTGCGAACAGTGTCGTTTCAAAATTGCACGCATGTGGCGAACCGACACCGACCTGGTTGGAAATAGCAACCTAACGTTGAGAGATCCCCTCTATCGCTTCGAGCAGTGTGTCACCACGGACTGGAGACACAGGCCGGACAAAGAATTTTGTTCGGAACCTCACTGTTACGAGAGCAAGCACAGCACTCCGTTCTTTTTTCAACCCTGCCCAGCTACGCACAGGCGCAGCGGTTGCCGCACAAATCGTGAGGGGATAGTACATGGCTCGTAATACTTCGGGCTCATTGTTGGTTGTTGATGACGATCGCTACATTCAGGCGGCGATGGCCGACTATCTGCGAAGTCTGGGACATCGCACCGAAACCGCTTCAACGTGTAATGAAGCGATTGAACGCATGGAAGAGTTTCCCTTTGAAGTCGTCGTCTGCGATGTGAACCTTCCAGACAAAGACGGCTTCCAGCTTCTGCAGTGGGCTCGCGAGAACTCACCGGAAACGTCCATCATTCTGCTGACAGGATTCGGCACCATCGAAAGCGCTGTGGAAGCGATTCGCATGGGAGCCTTCGACTATCTGACTAAGCCGGTGATCGATGAAGAGCTTCGCTTCTCCATCGAACGTGCGATCGGTCAGCGGTCGATTATCGAAGAAAACAAGAAGCTGAAAGCTCAGCTGACTCAGCGTTACGGTCTCTCCAGCATCATCGGCAAAGACTACAAGATGCTGCGGATGTTCGAGCTGATCGAGAGCGTCGCTGATACTCGAACAACCGTGTTGATTCTGGGTGAGAGCGGAACCGGTAAGACCATGACGGCCCGGTCAGTTCATCAGCTCAGCAATCGACGCGACAAGCCGTTTGTGGAAGTTGCCTGCGGTGCACTTCCGGAAACGCTGCTGGAAAGCGAACTGTTCGGGCATGTGGCCGGATCGTTTACGGGAGCTTCACACGACAAGATCGGTAAGTTCCTCCAGGCTGACGGTGGCACACTGTTCCTGGACGAAATTGCAACGGCCTCGCCATCACTGCAGGTCAAGCTGCTAAGAGTTCTGCAGGATCGCGAATTCGAACCTGTGGGCGGCAATGTGACTCATAAAGTGGATGTTCGACTGGTTCTGGCAACCAATGAGAACCTTGAAGAGTGCGTCAGGAAGGGCACCTTCCGCGAAGACCTGTACTATCGTATCAACGTGATTACGCTGACTCAGCCACCGTTGCGTGACCGAATCGGGGACATCCCGTTGCTGGCCGAACACTATCTGCAGATGTTCAATGAGCAGACCGGACGAAAACTCTCCGGTATCGATGAAATGGCCATGCAGGCTCTGCAGCATTATCACTGGCCTGGTAATGTTCGTGAACTGGTCAACGTGATTGAACGAGCGGTCGTGCTCAGCCGTGACACGAAGATTACAGTGGTAGATCTGCCTGAGAAGTTATTCGCAAATCACGAGCACCGAGCCAACATCGAAGCTCAGCTTGGTGGTGCGTCACTGAAGGTGGCGCTGACAGAACCAGAACGTCATCTGATCATTCAGGCTCTGGAAACCAGCGGCTGGAATCGTCAGAAGACCGCGAAAGCACTCGGTATCAATCGTACGACTTTGTACAAGAAGATGAAACGCTACGACATCGACTTCGAATCGGTCTACAAGCACATCTGATTGCTGGCTCAATACGAGCTTCGTTAAGCTGTTGAGTTGGAATGACCTTCCCGCCTGAAAGCCCCTGGCACGTGTTCTTCGTGCCAGGGGCTTTTTTCGTTGCCTCTGCTGCAAGTCATGTGAGCCCGTCAAGAGGCCCGGTGGCTGAACCGAACCGGTCAATCTCAACGCCACCTTTCTGCAGCATGGTCGTGTAAAGATTGCACAGCGGTTGCTGGTCCTGGCCCATCATAGGAATCTTCTTCTCGGAACTGATGGGAGTTTCCGGTGCAGGATTCAGCTCGTGGTTCACTTCTTCCAGGTAAGGGCGATTGAAAGCAAGATGCTGGCCGTGCTGGAAACCACCTCCGGCGAGGATGACAGGAAGGTTGTAGGTCCAGTGCGTATTTCCATCTCGCAGGTTGCTGGTCATCATCACCATGGTGGAATTCAGCAATGTTGAGTCTGCTTCCTGACTGTTCTTCAGTTTGCTGAGTAGTCCAGCAAACGACTGAATCAGTTCCAGTTCAACTTTGCGGCAGGCGTCCAGCTTGCCCGGTTCTTTTCCATGGTGAGAAAGATCATGATGCATTCCGAACGTCATCAAACTCACTGAGCGTGTGGAATCGGTCACCAGCGCGAGGTGGATCATGTCGATCATCAACTGAAACTTCGCCTTCTGTTTCTGGTTGTCACTGATGTCGTGAGGTTCGCTTCCGATCGCTGTTGGCTTGGGGCGATTGACCCATTCGCGAGTCATTTTGAGCTGACGTTCCACGTCGCGAACGGATTCAAAGTACTGCTCAACTCGGTGACGATCGGCGCTGCTGATGCGAAGATTCAGGCCTTTGGCTCGTTCGTTGACGAAGTCGAGCATGCTGCGGCCTTCATCGATTCGGCGTAATTCGGCTTCCATTTCGGCCGGAGACGCCGCAAGAAACAATTTCTTGAAGACTTCCGACGGCCTGTCCATTGCTGGAATCGAAACGCCATTTGCTGTGACTGAAAGCGATTGGCCCTGAGTGGTCAACGCGAAACTCTCGTACCGCGTCTCTCCGCGAAACTGAGTGGCAAAAGCCTGGTCAACGGAAATCGTGTTCTTGAGATTGTGAGAGTAGTCCGGGTACGGAGCCCCGGTGAGCATGACAGCTTCTGCTTTGTGGCCGCCGCCGCCAGTATTGGGATGACTCAGGCCGCTGATTACCGTGAAGTCATTCCGAAAATCAGCAAGGTGAGCAAGATGCGAAGGAAGAACGTAATCTCGCCCCGCAGTCACCGGAATGAAGGCGGCCGGATCAAAGCCGAAGGGAACTCCGATACAGACCATGCGGCGTGGCGCGGGAGTTGGTGCGGCTCCGAGACACGCTTTGGGCAGCATGCTGTCCAGCATCGGCAGACCAATGGCAATGCCTGCGTGTTTCAAAGCAAGTCGGCGTGGGATTTGTTTCATGGGACAGCCTTTTTACGGATGGGGATGACTTTCGTGCGGAACGGAAGCCATGGCTATTTTCGAATAAAGAGTTCGCTTTGTACGACTTCCAGAATCAGTGTACGGAGACCGAATCCGGTGGCTTCGGATTTCGTAAGGATTTGATCAACGACCAGTTCATCACCAACCTCAACGCTCGCGCCGGTCGCAAAGGTGACGAGTTTACGAACAAGGTTACGAGCCAGAAGTTCCGGCTGTGCCGCGAGCGCAGACTTGTAGCTGCGAACATCGACGATCTCCGCACCGTCAGGAAGTTCGCATCGGGTGTCTACCGCTGAGCCTTTGAGATATTTCACGGCACCGTAATGAGCTCCGAAGAAAGCCTGGGCCTCCGGCAGTTTCTCACCGGTTTCGGTCGTACGATAATATTCGCGGTGGCGGCCGATTGGATCAAAGGCTTCGAGCACAAAGCCTGGTGGGTCAATTTTCTGATGGCAACCAGCACAGGTTTTGACAGATTGGTGTTTGGCCAGTTGTTCACGGATCGTCGTTGCGCCGCGGGTGTCTGGTTCGATACCTCCGGCATTCGGAGGCGGAGGTGGAGCCGGTGTGCCCAGGATCCGTTCCAGCATCCAGGCTCCGCGCAGCACGGGGGATGTATTCGCTCCATTGGCGGTAACTTTGAGCACACTCGCCTGCGTCAACAATCCACCTCGGACGCTGTCAGCGGGAAGGTCTGTCTTCTGCAGAGATGCGCCTTTAACGGGCGGCAGTTCATAGTGTTCGGCAAGACGTTGGTTGAGAAACGTATAGGGTGCCGAAACAAGCAACGCTGGACTTTGATTTCGTTCCACAAGATCTCGAAAGAACACTTGAGTTTCGTTTACGATTGAATCGTGCAGCAGAACATCCTGACGTCCGTCATGAATCCCTTCAAAGTATTCCGGAAAAAGATCGCGGTCCGGCGTAGTTGCGTCAATCTCTCGCAGGTTCAGCCATTGAGAAAGGAAGTCGTCAACAAAAGACTCGAATAGTGGTGAAGAAATCAGCCGGTCGGTTTCTCTTCGCAGTATCTCCGGACGAGTCAACTCGCCACTGTCCGCGACCTGCCGTAACTCAGGACCAGGAGCAGATCGGGTCAGAAAGTAGGAGAGACGTGAAGCCAGTTCGTGATTGCTTAAGCTCTGTCCCTGCTCAACAAGGAAAAGAAAATCAGGGGAGCAGAGAACGGCCCGGTGAGCTGCGTTGAACGCAACTTCAAGACATTCGCCTTTGGCAAGACGCTCTTGAACCATTGATTCGTAAAGTTCAATTTCCTCGGCAGTGGCCGGGCGTCGAAAGGCGCGACTGATGAAGCGAGTTAATGTGTCGCGCACCGAGGACTCGGTGTTTTCTGCAGGCAACCGAACTGTGACAGGATCTTTCAGATGACGATACCCACGCACCGGGCGAAGAATTGAATCCGGAACCCACGTCGCTTTGGCGATCTCTGTCGCCGGAACAATCTCCGTCTGGTCGCCGTAGAGTAATCGGTGACCCTCAGGAGGCCAGGTTTCGTGAAGTGGTCCGGTGATCTCGACGGGTTTCACCACGATGGCCGGTCCCACCGTGGGTATAGGAGGATTTGGATTGTTGATGAAGTGCCATCCCTCGGGAATCTTCTCCTGCTTGTCCGGCAAATAGACGCTGTAACCGGCATCGATCCGCACCTTCGCCATCCGCCAGGGAGCAATGATGATGGTTTCACCGCGTTCGAAGGGGCGAGTCAGCTCAACAACGCTCTCTTCCCGATGTCGTGCGTCGAAATGTCCCAGCAATTCCCGTCGCTTACCACCTGCGGCCAGCCACACACTGAATATCAGGTCTTCACCATTCACCGTGTCGCGTGCTTCTGTCGTGATGCGAATCCGATACCTTCCCGGCGTTTCCAGTGTTAATGCTTCAAACTGCCGAAGGTAAGCAGGCACTTCGATATGGGTGTCGAGGAAGAAGTGAAGATCTTCTCCGCGCAGATTGCACTGGAGCTTGTTGTGGGCATGGCCGTGAAAAGGGTCTTCTGCTTTGTGGCTGTAAGAGAACCGATGTGTGTTCGTCTGCGGCTGAGCCTGACGGACACTGGCTGCTTCCAGTGCGCGATCGGCTGCAGCCATGTACTGCTGAATATGAACGGGCGAAATGCTGAGTCCTTCTGACTGATTGCTGAAGCCGTCAATCAGTTCATCCTCCGGCAGGAGATCACGCAGGGGCGTGTCAATGTCAAGGAGATCGCGGACCGTGTTTTC
>JBIIIF010000226.1:0-11740 GCA_044235005.1 Planctomycetaceae bacterium
CTGTTCAGTCGGCGTACGTGAACTCGACCTGCGTCACCTCGCCGCGTCAACGCCTCCGCATGAAAGGCCGTTTTTAATACCACGAGGGTTGCGATTGTCTCTTGTTTCGGCGGGCGTTCCGCTTCTTTTGGTGGAGGCATTTCGCCGCTCTGCACCCGCGCCAGCACTCGACTCCAGGACTTGTGGTTCGAAAGATCGGCGAGATCATTCCCCAGCAAATCGGCCCGAAAATTACCCTCTGAAGTGGCTTCGTTATGGCAGGCCACGCAATGCTGTTTTACGAAATGCAGTGGCTTCTCTGGAACGACGGAAGACTCAGCCGCGATTGAAATAGCCGCAGTTGACAGAGGAATCGCGGTAATGGCAACAAGGAAAAGACACAACGGCTTCATGAATCATCTCGGCTTGATTCCTGACGTATTTTTGTTTCCGCCGTTTCTAACAAGGGAATGATTCTTTGGCCAGTGGCAATTAAAAAAAGCCCGATTTCCAGTGTGGAAATCGGGCTCGTAATTCAACCCGGAACGGACAGATCTTCTGAAGGTTTCACCTCGTGGCAATTGCCGCGAGAGAGAACCGTCTCTTCTGACAGAATTCCGGAACCCAGGCCGGTGACCTCATCGATTCAGTGTGAAGGTCGTCGCTATTCCCCGTCAGTCACTCTCAGCTTGAACTCATCGCTGTTGCCGACCAGTTCAGGAGAATACATTCCCTCGATCGTAGCCGGCAGAGCCGACATCCGACCGGGAGTTTCCGCACGCATCCGATAGCTGATGCTGTGCTGACCGCGAGCGAGATTTGTCAGGAAGAAGCTGACTCGGTCATCGCGGAGTTCGCGATATGCCGTCAGACCTTCGAAGACATAACCGCTGCGCTGGTCATCAGGTTCGAATCCGCTTGGCTTGTGATCTTCCAGCAACAGATACTCGTAATCGTTCTTGCTGTCGATGATCAGTTCCACTTCAATCAACGTTCCGCTTGGCAGAGAACGAGTGTCTTCGACCGGGATGCGTTTGTATTTCGCCACCTGCTGGCTGACCACTTGTCCGCGATCTCCCTGAGCGCTCACCTGCTGGTCGTCTCGTTCAAGTCGATAGAACTTGCGGTCGACCTTGACTTCCAGACCGGCGGCCGTGATCGAATCTTCCTTTGTGAAGTTGGTCAGATACGCACTGAAGTAAACCGGGCCCTTGCCTGTGCGGCGAACTTCGATCTTGTGGTTTCCAGTGGTGACTGCATCGCCTTCGATCAGCAGAACATTGTCGAAGCTGAAGAGGTTTTCTGCAGAGATCTTCACCGTCTTCTGCACCTCTCCGTCGACCAGAACTTCCACAGTCATATCCGGCTGATCTTCGCCCGTGGCCTTGATGAAGTCGGCCATGGATTCGACAACCATCGCGGTGTCGCGAGTGCTGTTCCAGTATGTGCCGTGGTTACGGTTGTTCAGCAGATACTTGACCAGTCGAGAAGCGATTTCGTCGTCTGGACGAACTGCCACAAGCAACTTGAGATAAACGGCCATGGCTTCGTTGTCATTGCCATACCAGTACCACCAGCTATTCTCTGGCAGCCGCAACCAGGCTGTCTGATTCTCTTCATCCTGTTCCAGGAACTGTTCGATATTCTTGATCACCATGTCACGGCGTTCGGCATCCTGCTGTTTGTGCAACACGAGACCGGTCAACGACAGACCGTAGACGGACAGATGTCCTCGATCCCGATAGAGATAATCGGTCATCGCCACGTCGTTGAGGTCGTGTTCAGACAGGACCATCGCAACGAAAGCGTCGAGGTTATCGGCCTGCATCTTGTAGTCGGCTTTGCCCTTGTACTTTTCGTTTTCGCGATGCCGATCACCCTCACGAAGTTTGGCCAGTTCAGCAGCCTGATAGTTCTTGAGCCACTCAAGGCCGCGTTGGATGATGTCCGGAAGAATCGGCACATCATTTTGCTGAGCCACGGTCAGGCCATGAACCACCTGAGCCGTCAGATGGGCCGACGAATGTTCGCCGTAGCCGGAGAACCAACCCCAGCCGCCGTCGGTAAGCTGCATCTCGGTGAGGGCTTTTACTCCGTCGGCCACAATGCGGTTCATCTCCGCATCATCAAAGACTGGATTGAAGTCCTTTGAGCGACCTTGCAGCTTCTTCGCGTCTTCGTCGATGTGTTCCTGAATCCATTTTGCCAGCGTGCTGCTGCCTTGTCCGAAGCCGGCCGGCAACTCACGAATATCGCGAGTCTGTCGCTGGGGTTGCTCTCCCCAGTGTGCCGGGTACTTGCCCCGATAAGTCTGTTGAGCATTCAGGTTTGTTCGCTGACGACGAACATCCGCAAGGTTGACACCCATCTTCTGCAACGTTCGCTGCGTCAGGACTGCAGGCAGGAAGCGATTCAGAGTTTGCTCGGTACAGCCATATGGATACTCCAGCAGGTAAGGCAGTGAATCGATCATCGCACCGGCCAGTGTCGGGCTGTAACGAATCTCAAGGCGAGACTGTGCCGGAATGCGTTCTTCCGGAACGCGGACTTCAACAGTTGCCTTTTCACCGTTGGGCGGAATGACGCCCGTGAAGCTTTCGGTCTTCAGCATTCCATGAACCTGAACGGGCACCTTCACTTCGACCGCATCGGATTCTTCATCCGTCAGAGCCTTCATGCGGATGGTTGTCAGCCCGGAAGCGACAACATCAACTGTCCAGTTGACGCGAGCTTCTCCGTTGGCTGCGACGGTGACCGTTTGAGTGGCTTCGTCGAGCAGTTTCAGATGGCCGCCTTCGTTCTCAATCACAACCTGAACAGATTTTTCGGACTTCAGATAATTGTGGACAACCGCTGACAACACGATCTGATCACGTTCTGTGAAGAACCGCGGAGTCTGAGGCCGGATGATCAGATCCTTGCTGCTGATGATGTCTGAGGTGCCCGAGCCGACTCGAGTTCCATCGCCCATCGTCCAGGCTTTGATCTTCCAGGTGGTCAGGTTATCCGGAACCTTAAACTTCACTTCGACAATTCCGCTTTCATCAGCGGTTGATGACGCAACCCAGTAGGCCGTGTCGGCGAAGTTCGACCGGAGAGTCGGGGCGGCTGGATTGTCAGGTGCTGCTGGAGCCGCAGCAGCTCGGGCTTCGTTCATGACACCACCCAGCATCGGAGCCGCGTCCATGGCCGTCGCCGGTGCTGCCATCGGCATACTCTCACTCATCATGGCACGGCCCTTGAACATCATGCCACCGCGACCGCCACCAAAGCCACCGCCCATGCCTCCCATATATCCACCCTGAAACCCACCCATCGAAGGGTCGTTTCCAAACAGCATTTGCATCACGATCTCGTTGTCTCGATAGACAGGACCTGAGCCTCGCTGCAGCGAAGAATAGATTTCGGAGTGATGTTGTCGGCGTACATTCCAGAAGAAACTACGAATCTCCGGGATGCTGCTGGCCGCGATGTATTCGAGACTTGCATCGTAGACGGACAGTACTGTGTTTCCGACAAACGGATTCCCGTTGAGATCGGTCAGTTTCAGCCGTACTGTTGCTTCTTCGCCCGGTCGGTACCGATTGGCTGAAGGCAGAACTTCGACGTTGGCAATTCGCTGCTCCGGAGGAACAACGATTTCTCGCATTTCGCTATGCACTTTGCCATCGGCGATCGTAACGGCTTCCACAAAGATATTTGGCATGTCCGTGCGATCGATCTCAATCTCATGCACAGTGCTCTTGCCCTTCAATCGCAGCACGATCGGCTTAGCGCAAAGTCCATTCATTGGCCTAACGAACAGCAGAACTGTGCTGTCGGGCTTGTTTGTGTTGATCTGCAACTGGACTTTTTCGCCCGGCTGATACTCCTGCTTCTCAGTGATTAGTTCCAGGTCGTTGAAACGATAGCCACTCCCATCATCCGCCGGACCACGCACAAACAGCACGTAGCCACCTTCCATCTCGTGGCCTTCGCTGTCGGAGATCTTCACGCTGATTCGGAATTGCCCGGCGACAGGAACCTTGAGTTTAAGCGAACCCGTACCGTTTTCGTCCGTTGAGACATCCCAACCCTGCAGTTCCTGCTCAACGGGTTTGTCGCCTTCGTACTTGACCGAGAACAGCGTCAATCGGCCCTTGCCGCTCACTGGTTTGCCATCAGCAGTGCGAGCCTGAAAACCGGCGTTGACGGTATCGCCAGTCTGATAGTGTCCGCGATCCGTCCAGGTAAAGACTTTGAAGGGTTCACGAGCCACCAGCACGCTGCCATTGCCGATGATTGTTCGGCGAGACTTGTCGACGACTTCTGCCGTGATTGCATAGCTGTGATCGCTGTCGCTATGGCTGGCCAAAGCGGCCGCCGTATCGATGTCGACGAGAAATGTTCCGTCAGGACCGATCTCTGCATCGCCTTCGACGACGACTTCCGGCGGATCCGGACTCCAGTTCCACCATGGCCGAATCGGAGCAAAGCAGCCCCATGTTTTGAAGCCGGGATACCAATGATATTCCGGTGCAAACCACCAATAGCCAGAGGAATACAGCCAGTCCCAGCGAGCAACTGGATACCAACGGCTGTCATGCTTTGACCGTTCTACCTTGTAATGAACTTTGGCCTCAGTGACCGGAGCCCCGAAATAGTATTTGGCGATGATTTTGGCCTGGATCTTTTCACCCAGCTTCACCGGCTTTTCCGGAGCGTCGATCTTCACTTCGTATTCGGGCTTACGATATTCCTCCACAACGAACGATCCGAATCCGATCAGAACACGCTGTGGTTCTTCGATAATGCGAGTCTGTCCGTTTTCTTCGATAGCCCTTGAGACCATCATCTGTTGAGCGATACCGATCTGATACGAGCCCAAAGTTGCGTCAATTGGCAGCGTCCATTCTCCGTCGACGCCAGCCCAGCGATCGGTCTTTGCTTCAACTTCGTAAACAACATCCCCTTTAGGATTGCGGATCTGAACCCAGCATTGCTTGTCGGCATAGCTGTTGTCATCTGCATCGAATCGCGGCTTGCGAGTCCACAAACGGAACTTTACGGCGTGGCCTGGTCGGTAAACCGGGCGGTCAGTGATGGAGTAGACCTTGAGCGGACTGTAATCCAGCGGTTGAAGCTTCTCTGGGTTCCAAACACCCATGAAACCGTCAAACGCCAGTCGACCGTCTTTGGTGCGAGCGATGACGAGCCACTGATGGTTCGATATCAAATCCTTCGCATCCGGGATTGCCATTCCGTCTGCATTTGTGCGAGCGGCAAAGCGACTCGTCAAAATCTGGTAGTTCTGACCGCCTTGATATTCCTGATGCCAGCCGAAGAACTCCAGGTCGGCTCGATCAATAGGAGCGCCGGTCACTGCATCGGCCACGAAGTACAATGTTCCGTCTTCCGTACGTTTGCGGCTGATCGCGGTGTCAGCGACCCACAGGACAATGCGAGCTTCATTGCCGTCCTGCATTCTTGCCGTGACCCAATAGGCTCCGGCTTTCTGCAGAGGAGTCGTGACCGTCTGCATCGCGTCAAAATGGTTGGCCGGAGCTTTTAAATCCAGCTCCCATTTCGCGACTGACTTCTCAAGATACTTCGCGTTATTGTTTCGAATCAGCATCCAGCCGATATTGTCAATCTGTTGTCGTTGATAATCGAGTTCTTTAGGCTTACTTTCGATGTACTTACGAACGTCCGTCAGCAGAGCGTCAATGTTGATTGGTCGAGCTTCGAAGGTCGCCTTGCTGCCGTTGCGGAAACGCAGATCCAGAGTTGCTCCTTGACCGGCAGGTTGGACAGACGTGCCTTCGATCTGCAGCCATTTATTGACGATCTGGTCGATGCGAAGCTGGACGTTCTTTTTGTCATCGCCTGGACTGGCGAGTTTAAGAAGATCTCGCAGCAGTTCGGCCGCTTGAGGATACTGGTGACGATTCATCCGTTCGTTGATCAGCATCTCCAGAGCCTGGCGGTGTTCATTTCCGCCACGAGCAATCACGGCTTTGATGATCGTGATGTAATTGAATTCATCAGGCAGATTGAATCGCTTCACACCGGTGGTCAGCTTCGCGATCGTTTCTGTATCGGCCAGTTCGTGAGCCGCCCACTCGCCGGAATCCTTTGGCTGCTCTACTGCGTCCGCTGCCTCTTCGCCGCGAACAAAAATCACGGGAGGACCACCCACAGAAGACGTATTGAGACCAAATTGAGACTGCAAAAATGCGGCCCATTCGAGATCGAGTTGGCTGCGGCGAGCATCAACATGTTTGACAACCTGAGCCATTGCGAATCGCCAGCGTTCGCCGTCAGATTTGGCTGTGTTCCATGATTCCGGCATCTGATGAAAGACTGGGTTTCCGTCCTTATCCACCGGCGCGCCTTTGCTCGGGCCACCCCAGCCGCCGCGACCGTAATAGCCGAAGCCACCTTCAGAGATTTCATGGTCGGGCAACTTTGTCAGGTCGGTCAGATCCTGCAGCTTCCATGATTCGCCATAGCGAGGGGAGCCAATTTGTGTGCTGAGCGTCTGCCAGAGATCTGCACGCTCATCTGCGGAGGCACCGTCATCTTTCTCCGCAATTGCGATGGCTTCCATAATGAGTTGTATTGATCGCACTCGGTCTCGCGCCGCCACGCTGGCCCATTGTCCGCCGCCGCGATGGTGCCCGCGTTCGAACTTCCCGGCCACCACAAAACCGCCATTGATGATTTCCCCGGTATAAGCGCGGCCGGCTCTGGCAAGTAATCGAAAATCGGACTTATGAGCGGCGACTGCGGTCTCCAGCAATTCGTCTGCTTCGTGCACGAGTCCAAGATTATTCAGGCAGTTAATGGCCATGCCCAGATCGTCGGGAAGGGCCTTATCGGTATTCTCCGGATCTGTGGCCAGTTCACGATACAGTTTGAGAGCATCGTTGTAGTTGTTCTCATCGAACAGCTTTTTGGCCTGAGCTCGACGATCAGCCGGAGGTTGTTCCATAGTTGTCGCCATCAATCCCGCAGAACTCAAAATCACCACCGACATCAGACATAGCAGCGAGTTGCGCATAGAAGTCACCTTTGCTGTTAAGCAGCCAACTTATTGATTCCGGACAGTATCGGATTTGCTGCTCAACGACCAGATGAGTCACACCTCCGTGTGAGCATCCTGCTCAAAGGTATTTCAGGCGTTGCAGCGATCCCGTGTAGATTCACGGCTGTCAGGACGTTTGAGATGGGGACGCTGTTCCCAAAAACTTTCGTGCGATGTTTTCAGGATTCGGCAAATGAGCGTCCGATGGCCTCTTGTTGCCGTGTTTTTGCGGAAATTATGACGTTGTAAGAAATGTGTCAGGCGTTCTGACAACATGTCAGACAGGCGTCAGCAAGCAGGCAGAGAGAGTCAGTCGCCGAACATTTCCGACAGGTCGACATCATCATCTGAGGCACGCTTTTTCTTCTGAAAAGGTTTCCCCGCCGCACCAGGGGCTGCTGGTTTCCCGGCTTTCTTGTCCGACGCTGGCGTCGCAGAAGCAGGCCCGCTGGCGGCAGGCATGACCACTTTGTCTTTGGGTTTCGACGGCTCGGCAGTGCGTTGAGGAACCCCTGATGCCTTCGCCTTTGCGGCCGCAGCTTCCCGAGCAGCTCGGACCATTCTTGCTTCGGCTTCACGGATTTCGCCGACCATCTCCGAAACTGTTTGCCAGCGGTCGTCAGGATTTGCGGCCAATCCTTTCATGATGGCCGCTTCGACTTGCTTGTCGATCGTTGGGATCAATGTGCTCAAGGCAACCGGTGGCTTGTTAATGTGTTGCAATACGGCATCAATGGTCAGAGCCGAATCCCATGGATATCGCTTCGTATACATTTCAAAGCAAGTGACTGCGAAGGAGAAAATATCCAGACGCTGGTCCGTGGTCTGACGCTTAATCAGTTCCGGGGCCATATAGCAGGCTGTGCCTGTACGATTGCCTGGCTTGCAGAAAGGCGGCGTGTTTGGCACCACCAGACCGAAGTCGATCATCTTGGCAGTCTTCTCATCCGAGATCATTACGTTTCGCGGACAGATATCTCGATGAATCCAGTTCTGCTGATGGAAGTGGTTTAAGGCTTCGCCGATCTGAATCATGTAGCGAAGTCGGTATCGCTTCATTTCTTCATTTTGGAGATCCACCAGAAGTGCCAGACCGACGCCTTCGACAAACTCCATGACGAGAAACATCTCATCTTCCAGCGTCCAGCCAAACTCGTAGGTTTTTACGATGTTCGGGTGGTTCAGAGACATTGCCACTTCACCTTCAGTGGGCTTCTGCAACCCCTGAAAGCGAGCTTCAAACTTGGCCGTCTTTTCCTTGTCCAGAACTTTCAGAGCAACCAGTCGTCCGGTCTGAAGATCTGTGGCCTTCCAGACCTTCGACATACTCCCCTGCCCGACTCGTCCGATCAGATTGAACCGCTTTGAGACATCCGTGCGCTCATGTGACTTTTTCTTGCTGAAAAGTTTGTCAAACATTGCCAGATCTCAAGAAAGCGTTTTGACGAATCCGTAGTTGGTTCACTCGGAGTGATTGCATCAGTTTTCGACTGACGAATTTCCATTCAACACAACCTCTGGTCCGTTTGTCGGAGGCTGTGATTTTGCCGTTTCTGATTTCATGGACTCCCAACGCTCCAGCCCTGCGTTCAGGAACTCCAGAAATTTTTCTCCGCCGGAGGAATCCAGGCCGCTGAAGTAAGCGAGGACTTGTTTGCCGTCTGCGGAAACCACTGCATAACTTGGCAGAGCCACATCGCCGGTCAATTCCGATTGCAGTTCCTGATTCAACAGCAGCAACTTCTCACGCAGTTCAACGTCTGTAATCCCCGGAACCAGGTCTGTGTAAAGCTGGGCCCGCACCATTTTCTTCATCGCCGAGACCACGTTCTCCTCAATCATCACCGTACGTTCCATCTGGCGACAGTTCACACAGTTCACTCCGGTAAAGTCAAGGAAAAGAGGTTGCTGATCCTTTGTGGCCACAGAAACAGCTCGTTCAAACTCCATTCCAAAGTCCAAATTATGATGTGCGATTACATAGCCCAGATCTTCGGTCCTGCGAACTTCTACATCAGGTGGAGCAAAGGCTGCTACGAGATTCCAGATCGGGTCAGCAGGCAAACCCGCTTCATAAAGTCCGGCAATCAATCGGCCCGAGAACAATAGGAATGCCAATGCCGAAATGCCTCGGATTGCTGAAAACGCCGGCTTTGGCTTCCTGAAGAATCCGAGGAGATAAATCCCGGCGATGAACCCGATAGCAATCCAGAGCCACAGAAATACATCGTAGGTCAAATAGACCGGGATCTGGCCAACTGAAAAACCAATGTCGGACACACTGAGAAATTTGACGACCGCAGCAATCTCGACAAGACCAATGACGACTTTCACATCGTTCATCCATCCACCGCTCTTTGGCAGCTTCTTCAGCATCTTCGGAAACAACGCCAGTACAAAAAACGGGGAGGCAAATGCTGTTGAAAAGCTCAGCATCCCAATGACCGGCCAGAGGTAATCTCCGCGAGTCGCCGCGACCAGCAGTGAACCTACAAACGCGAAGGTACAGGTGAAAGAAACCAGTGTGAACGTCAGGGCCATGAAGACGATGCCAATCATGCCACCTGCTGATTCCCGCGATGAACTCCAGCTCAGCAGCCAGTATGGTATCTGAATCTCGATGACTCCAAGCAGCATGATGCCGAAGAACAGAAACAGGCCGGCAAATCCCAGATTCAGCCACGGATTATTCGCAAGGTTGTTCAGCGCCGTTGGGCCAAACACGATAGCAGCCAACAAGCCAAGAATTGTGAAGGCCCCAATGATGCTCAGGCAGTAAACGATGGCGAGTTTCAGTGAGCTGCCCGCCTTCTTTTCTTCCTGCTTCAGAAAGAAAGCCACAGTCACAGGAATCATCGGGAAGACGCAGGGTGTCAGCAGTGCGACGAAGCCAGCTCCGATCGCTGTCAGCACGAAGGCAATCAGCCCGTCTTTCGCGAGGCCCTTTTCAGATTTGCCTGCTGCAACAGGAGTCACCTGGCCGGAGTCGCTGCCATTCGACTCACCGGATTCAGCGATAAGAGGCTTCTCTGACCCCGTCCCCGACGTCATCGTCAACTCAAACGCCGCCTTTGTCGGTGGCAGGCATGTGGTTTCGCGACACAGTTGAAATCTGACGTTTCCGGTGATCCCCACTTTCGGATCAGAGACCACGTACTTTCGAGTCCAGATGATCTCACCATAGTGGACTCGCTGCACATATTCATCGTGAGTTTCTACCTGAGGTTCTGCAGAAGGAATGAAGTCATCGCCGATAGCTTCAAGCCCTGCAGCAGTGTCGATCTCGATCGTGGTTGGCACTCCGGCCATCTCAGGATTCTGATCCAACGCAAACGTATGGTACGGCTCTTTGACGGTCGCTTTGATGGAGAGCGTCACTTCCTGACCAACAGCCGCGTTTTTCGGCGTCAGGCCAATCACGAATTCGATCAGGCCCGTCTTTGCTGCTTTCCCACCACCGATTTTGGGAGTCAGCGTGACCGGATTCTTGTCTGATGATTCAGGCGACTCTGCATTCGACGCCACTGCTTTCGCTGCCTCTGTTGAAGCGGGCGTTTCTGTTGTCGACGGCTTGGTTTCAGCCGTTGCGGATGTCAGCTTTGCTGAAAACTTCCGATTGCGAATCGGGCGACATTCTCCAGGGATTCCGTTTTCGCCTGAGCCGCAGTACTGCCCCGTGAGTTGACCACTTATTGTAATGTCGCCAGTCAGAGATCCCTTCAGAGTCTTTGACCAGGTCACTTTGCCGAAGAACTTTTCGACAGTCTGCCCCAGCACTTCGTCGAGCATCGATTTGGGCTCATGATCGGCCTTCCAGTCGCCCTCTTCCTTGAGTTCCCCAAGTCCCGTCAATTTAATCTTTGTGCCGCCGCTAAAGGCCGGGCTCATGGAATACGTGTAGTAACCATCGGGCAGAGTCATCGTGACATGCAGCTCAGCCGTCTGGTCATCAATCTTCTTTAGTGCAGCCGTGACGTCCACATCAACGTTGTTTGCCGCCGATGGTTCTCCAAACGTCAGCGGTGCGAAGTCCAAACCTCCGGAGGTTTTGTCCGAAGTCTGAGCAGCCAACGGCAGGACGCTGTTGAGTATTCCCACAGCCAGCGAAAAACTGAAAAGCAGCTTTCGGAACGGTGACATAGGTCTGTTCTCGATCAATGCAGGGGAAGAGTAAAGTCCGGGAGGTCTCGTGTCCCCTGAGTCACACGCGGCGAATTCACCGTGCGGCCCATTGGGAAAGATCCTCTTATTTCGGCGACTCTGTTTTCAAAACGCTCGGTCCTGCATTGAGGTGGATCGAGGTCTTTCAAAGTTGCCGAGATTCTGACGTTGCCGCGACACAGGTTCTTCCTGCGAAACAGCTCAGAATTCCCCTGTAAAATACAAAGTTTCCCTCTCCTCTGGAAAGCTGCGATTCAGAACTCCCCCGGTTCCAGAAAAAGTGCAGGTTTTTCGGGGTTTTGCGGAATGGATTTGGCACGAAACGCTGAAATCAGTCAGAAATTCATGCTCAGCGGAAGGGAAGATTCAGAAACGAAACAAGGCGACCCTTCCTCGCAGAAGTGGTCGCCTCATTTCAAATTTCAAATCTGAGATTTCAAATTCACAAGGGTGTCCTTACCCCTTCAGCACTTTGCTGATCGTCTCTTTCAACACGGTTGCACTCTGAATCAAAGCGGTCTTTTCTTTTGACCA
>JBIIIF010000317.1:0-7412 GCA_044235005.1 Planctomycetaceae bacterium
TCGAATTGGAGAAATGCGAATCCGCTCATTCATGCGCGGAAGATTGCTCTGCGGGGGAGCTGCTGCTGGACGAGATCGTTTAATGATTACCTCCGGAAAGAACAAATCGATCAGACTCAAAGACCTGACATTGGTCATTCAGTTGAAAATCGCAGAGGGAATCTCACGGTATTCCGTGGTGTCTCACTCCGCACCACGTTTTTTGCCATAAAGCTCAGAAAAAAGCCAGCGTTTTTGAGCCCATCCTTCAGGAAACTCTCCAGACACCCGGGGTTTTCCGAACTGCGATCTCAAAAGATTGCCGGAATCCCGCTTTTTGATGTGAATCTGAGCCAATTCCCGGCCGGACGACAAATGACCTGCATGCGAGGAAACTGGTCTGCGGACCTTGAAGAAACGCTCACGACCGCTGATCGCGACGACTTCTTCATTTGGCTGGACTGTTTGCCTGTGTGAAGGCATAACACGCTCAGCCTGCACAATAGTCGGCGAGCAGTGTTTGGCACGCTCGCCGATTCACTCGCGAATTCAAGGGATGGGGTCCAAATGATGGCTTCTGTTTTTACATCGCTCGTCAGCCGCCCGGTTGCTGTCGTAGTGCTAATGCTTTGCTTCAGCAATGTTGTACTTGCTGGTAATTGGGGGCACTGGCGAGGTCCTTCGGGAAATGGGGCGGCTCCGGATGCAGCTCCTCCGACGGAATGGAGCAGCACGAAGAACGTAAAATGGAAAGTTGCTCTTCCTGGTCGAGGTTCCTCATCGCCGGTAATCTGGGATCAGCAGGTCTTTGTGACGTCGGCCGTTCCTGCTGCGAAGGCAGCGGGCGGGAAGTTACCGAATCTGGAATTCAAACTGCTGTGCTTCAATCGTGCTGATGGAAAGCTGTTGTGGGAAAAGACGGCTGTCGTCTCTGTTCCGCATCAGGAAACACATTCGACCAACGGCTTTGCCTCAGCGTCTCCGTGTACCGATGGCGAACAAGTCTATGCTCATTTTGGTTCACGAGGTCTCTATTGTTACACGATGAAAGGCGACCTCGTCTGGAAGCGTGACGATTTCGGGCTGATGAATACTCGCAACAGTTTCGGTGAAGGAAGTTCTCCAACGCTCGCGGGTAACAAAATCATCGTGCCGTGGGATCATGAGGGACAATCGGCTGTGTTTGCCCTTGAAAAGCTCACCGGAAAGACGTTGTGGAAGACCGACCGCGACGAACCCACCTGCTGGGCGACGCCCCTGGTTGTTGAATTCGAAGGTAAGCAGCAGGTCGTCATGAACGGTCAGACCTGTGCTCGCAGTTACGATCTGGAAACCGGAAAAGAGCTGTGGCGTTGTGCAGGGCAAACGGAGCGTCCGTGTGCTTCGCCAGTCGCTGAGAACGGACTGGTGTATGTTGGCAGCGGTCATCGCGGATCGTTCCTCGGAGCATTCCGGCTGGATGGTCAGGGAGACGTCAAAGGCAGCGACAAAGTTGTCTGGACGATTGATCATGACACCCCGGATATCGCCTCGTTGTTGCTTTCTTCCGGACGCATTTATTTCCACAAGGGCAAGAACGGGCAGTTGTCCTGTGTGGATGCGGTCAGCGGCAAGCCCTTTTACACGGCTGCCCGAATTCCGGGTTTGGATTCGATTTATGCGTCGCCGGTTGCGGCCGGAGGTCATGTTTACCTGACATCGCGAGCAGGTACGACGGTGGTGATTTCTGACGCCGCGGAGTTGAACATCGTGGCTACGAATAATGTTGACGAAACGGTCGATGCGACTCCGGCCCCGGTCGATAACGAACTGTTCATTCGCGGCGAAAAGCACTTGTTCTGCATTGCCGCCGAATAGTTCGCAAGGACATTGCGAATCAAAAATTGGCCCATAAGAACACTTGACACGACGGGCTCGCCAAAGTCAGGCGGCCCGTTTTTTCATGGGCCGATCGTTTCTCTTCCGGGAGGAAGAATCCTCAGCGATTCTGATTATCGCTTGATACTCGAAGTTCGTTTTGTCAGCCCAGCCTCTCATGATCTTTTGTCGCTGGAATGGTAGAGGGCTTTTTCTCAATGTGGATTCAGGGAACACGTAAGAACAGCACCTGACCCTGCTGTGTTGCTAATGCAAGGCGGCGTTGGTCGACGCTGAATGTGGCGGCGGAGATCTTTTCGAATGGAGATTTCTGAGCCATGTTGGAAGCCTCAGGATGCATTGGGGTGTGTTGCACAAGACCAGACTGTTCAACGGTCAGCAAGGCATCTGACATCGGGATTGCCATCAGAAGTTTGCTATTGGATCTTTGTGGTTCGGTATGCCATTTCAGAACGGTTAAATCAAAGATCTGCACCTGTTTCGAATCAAAGAAGGCCAGCCACCGTTCATCTGCAGAACACGCAAGTTTTGGATTTTCGAAATGGTCCACATCAAATGTGGCCAGCAACGCGGCTTCTTTGATGGCAACGATACAGGCCTGAGTTCTCCCGACAACGATGGCGAAACGACCATCGGATGATAGTTGAATAGATTGGCAGTCAAGAACGGTTGTTTCAACAGTTCTGTCAGGGGCCTGAGTACCCTCAAGATCCTGATAGCCAAGTGGAAAGATTAAAACCCTCCCATCCTGCAGTGCAACGATTCCTTCGTTAAAGTAACACGAGATTGCTGCCAGGGGACCTTCTGGCCAGCGGACGTGCTGATAGCCTGCCGTATGCGGGTGGAAAATGATTGGTGAATCAGGTTCAGGGACGAGAATTTTACGCTTGTTATTGGGGTGTGGCCCCGGAATGAAGTTGGGCATTCCGTGAGTCAGATGAAACAGTGGCCCGGAGATACGCGTCCATTTTTCACGCTGCTTGTTAAAGACCTCGATAAAGAACTGCGCGCTGGAGAGGTCGGCAACTCGTTGATTCGAGCCTGGTGGCCGACCAGAGTCTCGATTGATCAGCATGATAAGGTCACCGCTGACAGACTGATCGGCCGCTACGATTTCGCTCTGATAAGGTCTGTTAATAATCGGGAGTCGTTCAGCATCAAACGGCCCCATAAACACGCTCGCCCCCATCATGACGAAGATGACATGAGTTCCATCTTCTGAGAGCGAGACAAGTGTAACTGCAGTTCTTCTGGGCAGCTCAAACTGGCGTTCGGGAATCAACCACCCATTCTCACCGGGTTCGCTTCGTCTTAAATCAGAGCCGAGAGCGAACAACGTGGACGGCTTTTCGAGTGCGGCGTTTGAATTCGCTTGTGGAGTCTTCGTTTCGACGTTAGCCATCTTCGTTTTGAAAACGGAGCGCTGTTCAGAGGCCGAGTTCCCATCTTGAAACGTGGCTGTTAAGAGCAATCCGGCAGTGACCACCAACAGGATCAGCCCAACGGCCGTGATCAATTGTCGGTGACCCGGGGTTGCCAGGATAGTTTTTTCATGATGGCTCAGTTCCAGGGCCTCAAGCACTTCGTTCGCCGACTGATAGCGGTCAGCAGCATCGTAGGCTGTCATTCGCTGCAGCATCTGCAGCATGAGTTTGGGGATGCCGCTGGCGTGGCTGGCCATTTCGGGCAGTACACCGCTCAGTTTCTTGTTGAGAAGTTCTCGGCGAGAGTTCGCGGCAAACGGAGTTGTCAGGCTGAACAATTCGAACAGAACGAGGCCAAGAGAATAAATATCTCCCTGTTTCGAGTAAACGCCATCGAGCGATTCCGGAGAACAGTAGCGAAGCGTACCGACGAACTCGTCACTGCGAGTGATCTCAAAACCTGCCGATTCGATCCTCGCGAGACTGAAGTCCGTGAGAAAGACCTGACCACTATTTGAGAGCAGAATATTGGATGGCTTGATGTCGCGATGTAAAACCTCCGCCGTATGCACCGCCTGGAGTGCCTCCGTGAGCTGCCGAGCGATCGCTCGCAACAACTCCGTACGAGCTTCGTGGTTCTGCTCGCGAATGGTTTTTAGTGCGAACCCTTCCGGTTCTGTACCCGAGATGATTGCTGCCAGCGACACGCCGTTAATCGCCTTCATCACGAGATAACGCAGCCCGTGAGATTCCCCATAGGAATAAAGCGGAACAATTGCAGGGTGATCCAGCTTAGAAAGCAGTTTTGCTTCGCGCTCAAATCGGCTGACTGCGACATAGCTTTCCCGCAGGCTGATCTCCAGTATCTTGAGCGCCACCTGATGACCGATTACGGGCACTTCAGCAAGAAAGACTGTACCCATCGCCCCGCGTCCAAGCTCTCTGATGATCTTGTATCCGCAGAATTCCTCTCCCGGCTGTGGCCAGGTTATTGTAGCCGACAGGCTGGTTGACTCCTGTGTCTGGAAGTCTGTTGCTTCCAGCTCCAACAGGAGGTTGGCCAGTTGAGGATAACGCGAGATGTACTCATCAGGAGTTGGTCTCTGACCGGCCAGTGTCCGCAATTCCCATTCAGCAGCCACAAGCTCGGGCAGCAGATCCTGATGCAGGTCCGCGTCGACCTTCTGCAGAAAGTTACGGATATCAGGTTGATGTCCGGCCTGCCAATGTTCTTCGTAGTCGCGACACAGCAAGTCGATCATATGTCGCTTGCGAAGCTCAGGATCTGGCCATGCAGGAGCATTGAGATCACTCGCGGTCATACTGGCCCCAAATGTCTTTGACGAGTTCCAGCATTCGCTGAATGGTTCGTCGGCTATAATTCATTTTCTCCGCGATCTCGACATTCGAATATCCCTCAAGCTTCAGCAGCACGACCGTCTCGAGCGCTGGATCTCCAAGAGCTTTCAGCATGGACTGACACTGGTCCTCCATCATCACTTCAATCGATGGTTCCAGTTGGGTGTCTCGGAGTTCGCTGATTGCCTGCAATGCCACATCCGGGTTGTTCTGGCCATTCGACCGTTTCTGAGCACGCGAATTCTTGGCATGATCGTTGGCTTTGCGGGCCGTCATCAGAACCAGGAGACGCCACAGCCCATCGCGGTCATTCAGATTCGGAAGTTGTCCCGACCTCAATCGATCACACAATGTTGCGAAGACGCTGATCGTGACGTCGTCCTCGTCAAACGCAACAGGGATTCCCATTCTCGCAATCCACCGTCGTGCCAGCTCACGAACTCGCGGATGAATTCGATCCCACAGCCTGAGTGCTGCGACCTCGTCACCACTGGTGCGAAAATGAAGAATCCATTCTGAGATCGAGCTGGGGTCAGTCATAAAGAACCTTGAATTCTCGCGTGCAAACATGCTCACTACGCCGCATCATCATAAGTTCATGAGGCCGTTCTGCAGTAGGCACCTTTTCTCAGGATGCTGTCATTTCACCGCAATTCCGAAGAAGTGAATTCGCGGAGAGTTTTACTGCATGCCTGAGCACCAATTGACTCCCAATCATTGTTCTCCGCAGCTCTTCTGCGTGAGAGATTCCGGAAGGTCGATTATCTCAGAATTTTATGTCTCACTAAGCTGAAGAATTTCCATCCACGTCCTTGCAGGGACAGAAACTCTGGTGTTGGACGTATGAAGCGATCATCGCGAAGGAGCGATGGGCTTCTGCGGAGGGGACGGATTTGACTTCCCGGCAGTGCGCACTCGATTTCGAACTGGCTCAGTCTTGTTCACTGGTTGTCTGTCCGCTGATTCGATGAGGAAGATGTTGTTACACCCCTTTTTCTTCCGAAAAGAAACGGCCGGAAGTCATTGGATAAGTCAACGTGGAGGGCTTGAGGATCCGATCCGGATGACCAACTGCTGATCAAAGTCCGGAATGTTCTCGCGCGGAGCCTTTGAATTTAAGCTGAACCCTGGCTTCCGGCCGGACGAGTTCAGAGATCGAACTGACAGAGTGGTCCACGGTAGGGATGTCGTGGGCCATCTTTCCATCGATCCAATAAGAAATCTGCCTGCGTTTCTTTTTGGTGAAGCCGTTTGCAAGTTGGCTGAAGAATGAAGCCACCGCTTGAGGAATCAGGACGAACGCAATCTGGTGTTTTCGTTCGAAGTTCGTTATCAGTCGGCGTTATCAGTCATGCTTCATCCGGGTCCGGCGTTCGCCTTTACGCCGTTGCTTTTCTATGCGATAGACCCTAACTGGACAGCGCCATGTTGCCCCATCTCCCCCGATTTTTTTGCGGATGCAGCGTGGTGTCACATGGCAGCGTTCTTGCAAAAAATCGGGGGAGAGGGCCGGGGTGAGGGGGCCGTTTTTGCAAGCTGTATCCCAGAAAATCCCTCATCCGGCCTAACGGCCACCTTCTCCCCCCGAGGGGGAGAAGGGACTTTGTGCACGTGGCAAACATTGATGAAAAGGCAACTTCGGTGAAGCCGACTCTTCAAACATGGCGCTGTCCAGCTAAGCAACTGGCGATATGGCCGTCGTACGATCACTCACGAATCCTGAGAAGATTGATGCCCGCTGAAAGGTCTGAAGCTACACGCCTCTGGTCATGCTGTGGGATATTCTGAGTCAGGTCCGCAGGTTGGACCATTTCTGCCGAGTCGTTGTTGTTCGGCTGATCGTGTCTCTGGTTTCGCAGGGAGACAGCGATTGTTGTCCTGAAACCGGGGCCTGCTGTCAGGCTGGTATGCGACTGCCGGAAATTTTCTTTTCGGCTGTCGCATTTGAGGTCGGCCGAAATCCAGACACGAATGTTGATGCCATTCGGCTGTGGAAAGGCCGTCGTGTCTCTCTGTTTGACAGATCGACAGTTTGGAATGGGTTTGTCATGGCAGATCGCATCCGTGTTGTGGACATCCTTCAGGTTTTATGGGAACTGCCGGCCAGTCTGGATCTTCAGTTCTGGATGACTATGGCGAGCTGATACGGCATCACCAACGTCGCATTCGGGCGCTAGACCACGAAATACTTTGACCAGGGATTTGAGTAGGCCATCGAGATGATACACTGGGGTGTCGAGCCCATTCGGCGGCACCTGAAGAGGTTTGTTTAGCAAGCCCCGGCCTCGTATCAGGAGCGACGAAACTGTGAGACGGCTGGAATCGCATTCCGCTCCACACAACGTTGTCTTTGGTTCAAACGTCTGGAATTCAGAAACACTCCCTGGTGAGGCGAATTCTGGCAGCACGCGATGATTCTTCTTCCTTTAACCCCGACTCAGCGAACTATGAAATACCAACCTTCACCCCTCATTTACTGCAAAAAAGTCGGTAAGTGCGGACGCGGTGTCTTTGCTCTGACGCCCATCAGGAAAGGGGCAGTGATTGAAGAATGCCCCATCATCGTGATCAGCAAGAAAGACTACAAAGATGTTGCGAGGACGATACTGGCAGGTTACGTCTTCTGTTGGGGCAAGGACGATTCATTGGCAGCTCTCGCCCTCGGCTTCGGTGGACTCTACAACCATGCCGTCAGTCCGAACGCTAAATTCAACAAGCGACTATCGACGGGCGAAATCGTATTTCGAGCCCTCTAGGATATCAAAATGCATG
>JBIIIF010000081.1:0-24442 GCA_044235005.1 Planctomycetaceae bacterium
CGGTGTGCCTGGGAATTGTCGTTGACGATACGATTCATTTTCTGAGTCGATTTGATGAAGAACGACGAACGGCAAAGAATCGCGATGAGGCGATCCGTAAAGCCTTTGGCAACGCAGGTGTCGCCATGGTGATGACGACAGCGGTGTTGGTAGCGGGCTTTGGAACAGTGGCTTTCAGTGACTCACGTGATCACCATATCTTCGCGTCCATGGGAGCCATCACGATCGCGGCCGCTTTGTTCGGTGATTTGGTTTTTCTTCCCGCAATGCTCGCCTGCTTTGCTGATAAGACTGACGAAGAGAAACTGCAGTGACACGCTGGAAAATTCGTATGAGACGTCTGCTGTTCTGGGTTGGCTTGCTGTTGGTTTTTGCCGGCGGCGCAATCGGTTCGACTTATTGGTGGTGGTTCAAAGCTCCACATACGCTGACTCCCAATGTCGTCTACGGTCAGCGCGATAACAAGCCGTTGGTGATGAACGTCTTCCAGCCGCCGAACCACAACGGAGCAGGAGTGATCCTGATGGTCAGCGGGAGCTGGAAGTCAGGTTCCGGTTCCGTCAAACCTTTCCTGTTTGCTCCGTTTCTGCGGCGAGGATACACGGTCTTTGCCGTGCAGCACATTTCTCAACCGGAATGCCTGATCGGTGAGATCGTTGATGATGTGCTGCGGTCTGTGCGATTCATTCGGCATCATGCGGCGGATTATGGAGTCAAGCCGGATCAACTGGGCGTGATTGGTGGCAGCTCCGGTGGACATCTTTCGCTGATGCTGGGTACTCGCGGAGGTCCAGGCGATCCGCTCGCAGCCGATGAAATAGATCGTGAATCCAGTGCCGTGCAGTGCGTGGCGTGTTTTTATCCACCCACGGATCTGCTGAACCTCGGTCAGTCAACCGAAAATCCTGGCGATGGAGGTCCACCAAAAAGCTTTCGCAAGGGATTTGGTCCCAGAGCCGAAGTGATGGACACGTGGAAAGAGCTGGGACGTGATCTGTCACCGATTTACCACATCACTCCGCAGATGCCGCCCACGATGATTGTGCATGGCGATGCGGACACGCTGGTGACGATTGATCAGTCCGAGCGTTTCGTTGCGAAGGCCGAAGAGCTGGGTTGCAAGGTCCGCTTCGAAGTTCGCCCCGGGAAAGGTCACGGCTGGCCGACAATGTTTCTGGATATCGTCCGCTTTGCCAATTGGTTCGATGAACATCTGGCGCCACATTAAGAGAACAATGTTCGCTGCTATTTGCGTCGTCGAATCCACCGGATGGGCAGGGTAACGGCCAGCACAGTCGCGATGATGATGCCGGCAATGCCAAAACCACGAAGGATGGAGTATCCCTCAATGCTGCGTTCCGCAAGAATCAAAACGGATGAGCCTACCATCAGGCCCGCGATCACAAGGCCGATTGCGATCGTGCCGCTGGCGTGTTCCAGCGTATCGTCATTCAGCCGATCAATACCATGATGCCGCAGATTGACGCTGAACTCACGCCGTCGAAGCTGATCGAGCACGTCGCGGACTTCGTCCGGCATATCTTCCAGAAGCGATAGATATCTCTGCGCGGTGGCGACGATCCGATCCTGAGCTGCTTTGAAGCCGTAACGGTCGCGGATCAGTTTTTCCAGTTGAGGCCGTCCGTGAGAAATCAGATCAAACTGCGGATCAATTTCCCGGGCAACTCCCTGAATCGTCGACAACGCCTTGATCAGAAACACAAGATCGGCCGGACATTGAATCCGATAGCGACGCAGCAGAGCGAAGAATTCTTCCAGCAGTCCTGCCATATCGAGCGAATCAATGGTGCCACGTTCGAAGCGAGCCATAAAGCTCCAGGCATCTCGCCGAAACGCCCTGTCAAACTTGAGTGACGTTTCTGCGCTGCATAAGGCCATCGTGGCTTCGATCACGCTGTCCAGATCTGAGTTGATGACAGACATGACCAGCGTGGCCAGATCCTGCATGGTCTGGCGATCAATTCGCCCGGTCATCCCGCAGTCGATAAAGCAGATGCTGCCATCAGGCATGGCAAAGATGTTGCCCGGATGGGGATCCGCATGAAAGAACCCGAACTCCAGGCATTGCCGAAAAACAGCTTCCGCACCTTTGGCAACAATGTTCCTGCGCTGCTCGGGCGTCATCGCCGCAAAGTCCGTCTCGGACAGAGCCGTCCCCTGAACATGCTCCAGTGTCAGAACCCTGCGGGTACTCGACTGCCAGTACACATTCGGAAAGTGAATTTTCGGATCATCAGCAAAATTTTTGCGGAACCGATCCGTCGACCGACCTTCATGCAGCAGGTCCACTTCTCGTGTCAGTTCCTGTTGAAACTCACGTACGGTCTCGACGGGACTATAACCCAGTTCGCGAAATCGATTCTCCGTCAGGCGAGCCAGCTCCATCAGAATGTCCATATCGGACTCTATGGTTTCTTCGATACCCGGCCGCAGAATCTTCAGCACCACGTTGGTTCCATCGGCCAGCACCGCAGAATGCACCTGTGCAATCGATGCTGCGGCCAGCGGCGTTTCTTCGATGGAACGGAACAATGTGTTGAGGCGATCGCCATATTCTTCGTCCAGCCGCTTCCTGATCTCCGTATAGGGGACCAGTGGACAATTTGAACGCAGACGACGCAGCTCATCGGCCAGTTCCGTTGGAACAAGGTCCGGGCGAGTGCTCAGGACCTGTCCCAGTTTAATAAACGTGCCACCCAATTCTTCCAGTGCTTCACGCACGCGTACTTCAACCGGAGTAGAAGCAGACGCCTCGGATTTAGAACGAAGCAGGATTTCCTGTCCACGTTCGATCATGCGCTCAATACCGGTGTCGGACAGGATCTGTCGAAATCCATGTTTCGCCAGAACCGCAATGACTTCGGCCGCGCGACGAGTATTCCGGATGCCGCGACGAATCCCAATGGGATCACTCACGACGCCTGTTCCTTACTGTCCGCTGCAGTGGCGGTTGCGTCTGAATTCGGGGGCGAAGATTTCTGTCGTGCTGGATCCAGTGCATCGGCCGCTCCTGCCAGAAGATTGCTCATGGCTCCCAGCAGAGCACCGGCCGTCAGTTGAGCCGTCCGCATGGCAGTCTCGGCGGCTTCTCCTGCTGTTTGAACAGGATGCATCGCGACAGCTTCAACGGATGATTTCAAAACCGGAGTCACGGCGGCGGCTGATCGCTCCGCATGAGTTCTCAGTTCCTTTGCAGCCGTCCCGGCTTCCTCGGTCACGCGATTCGTAAAGTACTTCACGGTATCCAGAAGGATATCGCTGATCCCGCTCAGATCCTTCTTTGCGCGATCCAGATCCTGAA
Organism: Planctomycetaceae bacterium; assembly: GCA_044235005.1. Classification (GTDB taxonomy): domain Bacteria; phylum Planctomycetota; class Planctomycetia; order Planctomycetales; family Planctomycetaceae; genus SXXK01. Next base: position 3,323 of record JBIIIF010000081.1, read on the forward strand.
TGGCGAAACGCTGGCCGCGATCCGTGGCTTCCTGAACTGCATATTGCGTTGACTGAGCCACTGTGGAAAGTCCGGACGTGACGCCATCAATCACATTGCGGAGGACACTCTCGGGATTGTCCGGAGCCGACCGCTTCACAATCTCCGTCGCGCTTTGCACAATTCCGCTGACGGCAGCACGAGCTGAAGCGGTGGTTGCTTCGCTGCTGCGAAACAGACTGATAACCACATCACGAACTCGATCGCGAACATCTTTGCCAGATTCCACAGCTGCTCTGATTGATTCAGAAAGAGGCACGGAAGAATCCGGATTCGTTTCGTTCGGTACAGTGCCAGAAGATTCTGTCATGAGTCACTCTCTCACTGATTGTTTACTGAATAGAGCCGGGGAATCCGGTTCCAGTCCACCCAGATTCTACCCATGGCCATCTCAACAGGCAAATTACAGTGTGCACGCCACCACGGCGGCGGATTTTGTCAAGATGGGACAGCCTGTAGGGTGTGACAAGTTCGCCCTGGCGACCGCAGGCACACCAGTTGGCAGCAAAAATGGTGTGCCCGCGCTCCGCTTGTCACACCCTACAAAACACTCAGATTCAATAAGTGCGTTGCCGTGCGCAGGCCACCGGCCGCTCGTCACAGCATCCAAATGCCGTTACTTGATCGGCACCAGTTGCACCGCGTCGGCGTGAACATTCCCCTGAGCACCTTTCGTGAACAATTCCACGGCGCCTTTCGTTCCCGCACTGACGTCGATGAGGCCGATGGAATGGAAGCCGTTGTCTAATCCAGCCGGTTCGGTCATGTTGACCGTTGCCTCCTGAGACTTCCCATTTACAGTCAGCTTGACACGCGCTGTCTTCGCACGGTTCTCATGAGGCAGCCACGCGATGCGAACATCGTAACGCCCGTTTTCAGGGATCTCGAAAGGAAACTTAATCGTTGCTTCGTCGCCGGATGCATAAACGTAGCCGTATCCAACATAGCCCTTCAGTCCTGTGCCTTCAGTCCAGGTTCCGACTTTTTCGGCGGCGCGGTCGTCGATAACGATTCCACCCAGCTTGGCGGCATTCAGGCCAGTTGGCGGTCCCATGGATCCAGCCAGTTCCATCGCGTCATCCGGAATCTGCACTTTGTCATAAACTGTCTCCCGGCGAGCTTTCCCGGGGAGCTTCAGCAAATCCAGCAACTCCGCCAGATAACGATCATGGACTTCGCGAGGAGTACACTCGTTAAACACGCAAACGCTGGCGGCTCGTCCTACAACTTCACCCATCATGCCGCAGGTCTTCATCACGCGAGTTGTCCCCAGCGCTTCATGCGTCACACTGATATTGCGTCCTGCCATAAACAGGTTGTCGATGTTGCGAGAATAGAAACAGCGATACGGCACCGGATAACCATAGTTGCGATCAATTCGCTGATCGTGGACCGCGATGCTGATGAATGGATTGTCGGGAAATTTTTTCGCGTACTGATCTTTCGGATAATGAAGATCGATTGACCACGTGCTGGGCACACATCCGTCGGCGAATTCTTTCTTCGATACAATATCGTCCTGAGTCAGCACAAGGTCGCCCATCAGCCGCCGTGATTCTCGCGGACCGCCGATGTAAGCCACCCATGTCAGAATCGCATTCTTGTGCTTGTCGGCACCGTCGCGATTCTTCATGGCATTGAACGCACCAAACACGGCTCGCAGATTCCAGTCGCGAATGCCTTCAGAATCTCCGATTGCATCTTTGTCAAAACCACTTTCCCAGAACCATTGACCGTGGAAGTCACGCGGATACGGAAAGTCATCCATCGTCAGATCCAAAGCCCACGGTGTTTCCGGAAATGTTGCGGGCTCCTTGAGTTCATCCCAGGCCCACATGTTGCTCATGCCCATGCGGCCTTTTTCTTCCATCTCCCAGTCCGCGTTCGCCAGATAACCGATCGTGCCATGCCCCGTGCAATCGCTGAACAGTCGACCGAAGAACTCCGAGTGCTCACTGGTTCGAGTATTAAAGGCCGTGACGGAGACGATGTGATTGTTCTCGGTCTTGACTGCGTAAGCGTGATGATTCAAAAACAGGTCGATGTTTTTCTCGGCACGCACAACCTTTTCTTTCAGGTCGTCACCAAACTCTTCAGCTCGTCCCGGAGATTTTGTCGCTTTGTCCGCGAACTCTTCAATAATCTCGCCAACGCGAGGAAATTTTCCGCGGCGGATATTGCCCATGGCCCACACGCGAACTTCGCTGCTGCCGTTGCCGCCGAGCACCGGGCGATCCTGAATCAATGCGACCTTGCAGCCCATGCGAGCCGCCGAAATCGCGGCCCCCATCCCTGCGTAACCACCCCCGACAACGACCAGATCATAGCCTTCGCGTTTCGTAGGTTCAGCATTCAGCCTGAGCTGTTTACGACGCCAGTCGGAGAGCGGTTCTTTGTCGTTCGGCGGACCGTTCTTTGCAATTTCGGAGTCAGCCTTTGCAAAGAAGATCGCATCGCAGCGGCCGTTGAAGCCTGTCAGATCGTGCAGAGCGATGGATACAGGCTTCTGAGTAATTTCGACTGTGCCGCCATTCTGCCAGCCCCATTCCACGCCGGTTGTTCCCAATGTTTCGCTGAGCGGCTTGCCGTTGACCAGAACCTGAAATCGTCCCGGCTGCCCTTCGGCCTTCCAGCGAGCAACCCAGTCTTTGGTTCTGACGAAAACTTTGTAGGTGCCGGTTTCAGAAAACTCGACGGTGGTCGTCGCATCTTCCACAGGTTTGCCCAGCCCATGAGCCAGCATGTACGGCGAACCCATCTCACGGATGAACTGAGTGTCCAGACTCCAGCCGCCGGGATTGTTGAAGCTCTCGGCTTCGATCAACAGGTCTTTGGCCGATACGTGGTGGCTGCAGAGTGAGATGAACAGCAATGCCAACAGATAACGCATGAAAAAAATCCTTGGGCTTGATCTCAATCGGTCTCTTGTCGCAGCGAATCGAGTCACCGAAGTGAGTTGTTGTTTCAGGTCTCATGGGCGGTCAGGACTGGAAGCTACATGATACCGAGTTGTCGAGTGATGTTCTAATGTTCAGAGTTCTCCTTAGTTTCTTCACGTCTGTTTTTTACGCCGATCATTTTTTCAGCAGATCGTGACTTTGCCGGAGCGGTGAACCAGACTGCGCAGTTCTTCAGGGCTCGAAACTATCCGCAGGTCTCAGGGTCTGGGCCGAACGACAAACGGAGCTTGATTCACGAACAGTGACGCGTTGTTGTCTGAATTGAATCGTGACTGACTCCAGATGTCACTTCGCAACTACGCCGACATTCAAGCTTTGCGGATTCAACGATGCCAGCACGATTACGAAAAATCCAGCGGGTCGCCAGAGCTTGTGCCAACACAGGGAAAGTGCGCCGTCGGTACTTCCACCGGTTCGAAAATTCAATTTAAGAATTCTTTTCTTATTGAATCAAGTATTGACCGCCCCTCGACGTCGCTGAGTGTCAGTCCTTCAGCAGCCTCCACGAGGGTGGAACGCAGTTCCTGTTGGGCGACGGAGCGGGTGGCAGCGGTCCAAAACGAGCCCCTCACCCCAGCCCTCTCCCCCAATTTTTTGCGTCCATTCTGCCATCTAACAACTCGCTCTCTCTCCGCAAAAAATCGAGGGAGAGGGGGCAACATGGCGATGTCCAGTTAAGGCTGCCGTGAAATCGGGAAACAATACCTTTGACTACGACATAGAGTCGGGCGGTCAAACCGTCTTGTTGCTTGAACGTGGCGGCGCTTGCCCATAGGGTGGAGCATAGTTCGATCTCTCTGTTGACGTAGAAGTTCGCTTGTCGTTGCCAAGCCGGTGCATCCGCCGATTCAGGGTCGGGAGGGTCCGGATCACAGTGGGATTCAGCAGCAACAAATTTGGCGCGCGGCACCAATTATGATGGCGTTGCCGCGGTGGGCTGGATCTTCCACGCGCAAAACCACAATGTGGGTAAACATGAACTCTGCAAGCAGTACCGACTCGGATCCGCGACGGCACCAGAGCGATGTTCCGAATTCCGCGATGCTGTACCGGCTTCGAAGTGGCTGTTATGCTAAGGCGACGACGCCCGGATCCGGGTTGTTTTTTCCTGCCGAGTCGACTCATTCCCCACCGGAGCCGCTCATGAAATCCTTCCTGCGAATTCTCGTCAGTGATGTCGCGTTCCTCGCGATCCTCCTTTGCTCTGTGGTCGCCAGCGGTCAGCAGAACGATGAATTTGCGAAACTTCAGTCGCAGTATGAATCACAGCAACAGGCGGCGTTGAAGAAATACTGTCTGAACTGCCACTCGGCGGCGGAAAAACAGGGCGAACTCAACCTGGAACAATTTACCTCCGTTGCTGACATGCGTCGCAATGTCGTGCCGTGGCAGCGAGTTGTCGAGGTGATGGACGATGGCGAGATGCCTCCGAGAGACGCGGAAGTCCAGCCATCCAAAGAAGAACACAGAGCTCTGCGAAATTGGGTGCGCGCAGTTCTGGATGCGGACGCCAAAGCCAACGCCGGCGATCCAGGTCCGGTGGTACTGCGACGTCTGAATAATGCGGAATTCACTTATACGATCCAGGATCTGACCGGAGTGCCTCTGCAGCCGACGAAAGAATTTCCGGTTGATAGTGCGGCAGGAGAAGGATTTACCAACGTCGGCAATGCATTGGTGATGTCTCCGGCTCTGGTGCAGAAGTATCTTGATGCAGGCAAAGACGTGGCATCACATGCGATGTTGCTGCCGCATGGGATTGAGTTTTCCCCCTCGACAACGTTCCGAGACTGGACGAATGAAAAGCTGACAGAGATTCGCAACTTCTATGCTCGCTACAGCGACAGCGGCGGGGCGACGGCGGTCAATCTGCAGGGCATTCAGTTCGAAACCAACGGCGGCGGACGACTGCCACTGGAACGTTATCTTCGAGCGACTCTGCTTGAGCGGGATGCTTTGCGAGCGAAGACGATCACTCTGGCCGAAGTGGCTCAGCATCATCAGCTCAACGAAAAGTACCTGACGACATTGTGGACTGCGTTGAATGATGAGCAACCTTCGCTCGTGCTGGATGTGGTTCGCGGACAGTGGCGTGATGCCGGGCCGGAAGATGCTCCGGCTCTTTTGGCCACGATCGTTCAATGGCAGCAGACTTTGTGGCGGTTTACCACGATCGGTCACATCGGCAAGCGTGATGGTCCAAAAGCATGGCAGGTTCCTGTCAACCCAATGGCCGTTCGTCAGGAAGTTCGGATGAAACTTCCCGCTCCGCAGGACGGAAAAAATGTCACTCTGTACCTGGCGGCTTCAGATGCGTCGGATGGCAATCAGAACGACTTTGCGGTCTGGGAGAATGCTCGTTTTGTTGCTCCCGGTCAGCCTGATCTGTTGCTACGCGATGTGCGTCGCGCCGTGCAGACCCTGAATTCACATCGTCAGCAGATTCTTGTCACCGTAGCGGCCAGTCTGAATGCGGCGTCCGAAGCGGGGGCCACGGCCGATGTTGCCGCGCTGGACGCTTTGGCGACGAAACACGCGGTGGATCCGGCTCTGCTGGCATCGTGGTTCAGCTATCTGGGAATTGGTGCCGGGGAAGTTCAGATCAATTCCTACATCACCAATAAACTGGAGCGAGCGGAGAACTATGACTTCGTGAAGGGCTGGACCGGTCCGGATGCACTCAGTGTGCTGGCGAATTCTTCGGACCAGTTTGTGCGTATTCCCGGCGACATGCATCCTCACAGCGTGGGCGTTCATCCATCGCCAAAACTGCGCGCGATCGTGGGCTGGAAGAGTCCGATTGCGGGCCACGTGCGGTTATCGGGCAAGGTTCAGAGAGCACACATCGGTTGCGGTAATGGAGTGACTTGGCTGGTCGAACTTCGCCGCGGGAATACTCGTCAACGTCTGGCCGCTGGAACAGCGGGCGGTGCGGAAGAACACGTGTTCGGACCATTCGAAAATGTCGCCGTACAGGCAGGAGACCTTCTGTCACTCATTGTCGGTCCGCGCGATGGTGAGCATTCCTGTGACATGACATCGATCGCGATGAATTTGACAGAAGTCGTGACTGAAGGAGAAGCTCGCGAGTGGGATCTGGCGAAGGATGTTTCTCCCGATATTCTTGCCGGGAATCCTCACGCGGATCGACTTGGAAATAACGGCGTCTGGCACTTTTACAGCGAACCAGACGCTGGTGGCGGTCCGGAAACCATCATTCCGGCGGGGTCGCTGATTGCACAATGGCAGTCGACGAATGATGTCGAGATGAAGCGGCAACTCGCTGACAGGGTTCAGACGCTGCTCACGACAGGACCTGGAGACCTTGCGGCCGATGCGCCGGATGCGGTGCTGCATCGACAGCTTACCTCGGCCAACGGACCATTGTTCTCCGCCGTTCGCAAAGAGTTGCTGAGCGGCAAAGCGTCTGATGCCTCAGTAACGCCCGCTGAAGAGGCTGCATCAACGCAGGCTGGTCTGGATCCTGCGTTGTTCGGGAAGCATCCTGATGGAACGGCGATCGCTGCGGAGAATCTCTGCGTGCAGGCACCGTCGGTGATCGAAGTTGTGATCCCTGCGGACTTTGTTGAAGGTTGTGATTTCGTCGCCACGACATCACTGCATCCGGAGACCGGTGCGGAAGGAACTGTTCAACTGCAGGTTCTGACTGCGAGGCCGGAGAAGCTGTCCGGTCTGGCCGCAAGTGCCTCAACGATCAAAGGCGGAAAGGCCACGTGGTCCGACGGTGATAAGCCGGTGAGTCATAACACTCCGATCCTGGTGTCTGAAAACAGCGCCGCAAAGGAACGGCTGCTGAAGGAATTCGATGACTTCCGCAATCTGTTTCCGGCCGCTCTTTGCTACACAAAGATTGTGCCGGTCGATGAAGTGGTGACTCTGACTTTGTACTATCGCGAAGACGATCATCTGAAGCGATTGATGCTGAATGAAGTGGAGACGGCAGAACTGGATCGCCTGTGGGGCGAGATGCATTTTGTGAGTCAGGATGCGCTGGCTTTGGTTGATGCCTATGAGCAGTTGTGGCAGTTTGCGACTCAGGATGCGGATCCCAGTGCGTTTACTCCGATGCGTGACAGCATTATGGAACAGGCGGAGGAGTTTAAGAAGCTGCTGAAGGAAACGGAGCCGGTTCACGTGCAGGCTGTTCTGGATTTTGCGGGCAACGCCTGGCGACGTCCGATCACGGACGCGGAAGCTGAGCAACTGCGAAGTCTTTATCAGAAACTTCGCGAGCAGGAGTTAACGCATGACGCGGCCGTTCGCATGCTGCTGGCCCGAGTTCTCGTCACGCCGGCCTTCCTGTATCGCGGCGAGCATGCGTTCCCGGGGACCAAAGCGACCATTGTCAGCGATAAGGAACTGGCGACTCGTCTGAGTTATTTCCTGTGGTCGTCGCTTCCGGATCAGTCGTTGCGGGATGCCGTGGCCGCCGGGAATCTCAGGCAGCCGGAGGTGCTGAAGAGTCAGATGCGTCGGATGCTGTCTGATGAAAAGATGCGGCGCATGGCGATCGAATTTGGTTGCCAATGGCTGCACATTCGCGAGTTTGATCTGATGGATGAGAAGAGCGATCAGCACTATCCGGAGTTCAAAGATCTGCGAGCTGACATGTATGAAGAATCGATCCGTTTCTTTGAAGATTTGTTCCGCAATGACGGATCAATTCTGGATCTGCTGAATGCGGATCATACGTTTGTGAATCACGAGCTGGCTCAGTTTTATGGGATCACAGATCTGGAGGGTGAAGGCTGGCAAAAGGTCAGCGGTACCAGGAAAGCTGCGCGAGGCGGAATTTTGACCATGGCGGCCACTCTGGCGAAGCAGTCCGGGGCGTCACGAACCAGTCCGATTCTGCGAGGCAACTGGGTGTCGGAGTTTCTGCTGGGAGAAAAGCTGCCGCGACCTCCGAAGGGTGTCCCGGTTCTGCCGGAGGAAGTGCCGGCCGATCTGACCGAACGGCAGTTGATTGAACTTCATGGCAGCGACCCCGCGTGTGCGAAATGTCATCAGCGAATTGATGCGTTCGGGTTCGCTCTGGAGCAGTTTGACACGATCGGTCGACTGCGGTCCAAAGACGCGGGCGGTCATGAGATTGACGTCGTCGCCGTGCTGCCTGACGGAACGAAGGTTAACGGAGTTGATGGGTTGCGAGACTACATTTTGAATGCTCGCCGCGATGATTTTCTGCGAACCTTTTGCCGACGTCTGCTTGGCTACGGGCTTGGGCGATCCACTCAACTATCTGATGAGCCCTTGATTGACGACATGATTGGTCGGCTGAAAGCCAGCGATTATCGCTTCTCTGTGGCGATTGAGGCGATCATTACCAGTCCTCAGTTTACGATGATTCGAGGCGCGGATGCGGCGGCCACAGCGTCGGAAGGCGAGTAGTGGATCTTTAGCGATCTCTGACGCATCAGGAACAGTTTACGCCATTGACTTGAATGTATTTCCGGAATGCAGCATTTTTGGGGGGAGGTTTTCATCGTCAGCCCTCACAGGTTTTGAAAATTCACAGCACTGCCTGTTTTCTATGACCCCAACCTGTGGCAGATTTTGATTGCAGAACTGTTGCGACCGCTGCGACAGGGTTCTGAGGCGTGATTCATCCGGCCGATACGATCGACGGAATGCTTTGACTTCGCACATTCGGTGTAGCACGTCGGCATTTCAGCAGTATCAAAAGGGTGACGACGATGACACAGTCTGCGAAACTGATCAACGGTGGGCTCGCACTGGTTCTGATTTCTTGCTCCGGCTGTGCTGGCAACGGCCTGAGAAACATGTTTTCTCGCAACGAAACCGCGGGCTATAAGACCCTGGAAGAGCTGGAAGAAGAACGTCTCGCTGCAGAGAAGAACAGCGAAGATGAATCCGGGCCGCGATTTGCTTCGTGGTTGCCGTTCGGTAAAAAGAATGCCGAAGAGACTGAATCCATCGCCGCTGCAGACGACGCGGTTGATGAATCTGAAGAAACCAAAAAGAGTGGCTGGTGGAGAAATCCGTTCCGCCGTCAGGAAACGATCGAAGCCGATCCATTCCTCGAGAATGAACTCCCGACAGAAGTGGTTGTCGCAGGCAAAAAGGACGCAAAAGCCAAAGCGGAAGAGGTAGCTTCTGCTGCCAAATCGAATGCTGCTGCCAAATCGAATGCTGCTGAAGATGTCGCCGCCGGAGAGAATATGGCGGCCAGCACTGTGAAGACTGTTAGTGCCATCACCGAGCCGGAAATCGGTGAGGATGACGAATTGCTTGTGGAGAAGTTTGAGAAACACTTCCAGCAGACGTCAGAAAGCACCGTCAAAGCTGCAGAAGAAGGTTCAGACTCATTCGTTGCAGGAATCGAAGGAGCTGCTGCGTCTTCAAAGAAGAAAGCAGCGGCATCAGCCGGCACCGTCAGCAGTGCTGCCGACAGGAAGCTGGCCGAATTCGAAGAGTTGATGGCTGCAAAGAAAGAAGCTGCAGTAAAGGCTCGCAAAGAGGTTCAGTTTGAAGAAGAGTTCGAAGCTGCAGAAGACGCGGCAGATGACTTCGCGGAAAGCGTCGCGGAAGCGAGCAAGCCTGCAGTGAAGCAGGTTCGCAAGAGCGGCAAGCAGGCCGTTGCTTCTGTGGATGAATTTGACAGCCTGTTTGAACAGGTTGAAAAGCCAGTCGTCGCAAAGAAGAAAAAGACCGGATCTGCCGGAGCATCCTCTGCAGCGACGGAAGACGTCAAGGTGGCTCGGGCTGATGACATCTTTGGAAAAGAATCTGTTTCCGGAGCAGGCAGTGGCCGTAAGTCGAAGAAGTCTTCAGTGGCTGGTGGCTGGAAAAGCGAAGAGTCCGAGTCAGAAACGGCCTCAGTGGATGTTGACGGTCAATCAAGCAATGGACAGCAGTCGGATCTGGCTCGAAAGGTCATCGACACAACGGTCGACCAGTTTGCCGCGATGTTCTCCGGAGCCCGCACTCCGGAGGGAGCTCCTCGCGCAACGGCACCAGAAGCTGATGAATGGACGGCGGCATCTCAGGGCAAGACCGGAGCAGGTGCTCGCAAAGGTGTACCGGTGCGAACGGCTTCGAACGGTCGGGAACTGGGAGCAGCGTTGGATACTCCGGCAGGGCTGCGAGAAGATGCGTTCTTCAGCGGAGGCAACAATCCACCAGTTGTGACCAATCTGCAGGCTGTTCCTGAGTGCGAAATGAATGGGGTCCAGGGATCAGTTGCAGCGGCATCTGTTGTTCTTGAAAATGCAGGTGGCAAAGCTGCGACTCAGAGCTTTCAGCTTCCATCAGAGTTCAGCTTCCGTAACATCGTGCTTTTGATTGGTGGAATAATCGTTGCGGCCCTGCTGTTTGCTCCAGGCCGCAAAAAGCCGACGGAAGCCAATCAATTGCCGGTTCAGGGGTAGAATAATCCCTGGTTTTCCATGAACGATTCGTGCTGACTCCCAAGTTGCGACCTACTGTTCAATTTGAGCAGACGACATGAGTGGATGTCGTCTGCATTTTTTTCAGTAAGTTGCAGTCCCCATTTGCCGAAAAGGTCGTTTGACCTGACAGCAGGAGTCCGTCATGACGCAGGATCCATGGAGTCGCCCCACGATTGACGATCTACGCCGAGTTCTTGAGAGCATCGGCAAGCCAAATACGACCAATGTTCGCACGAACGAACGTCTGGAATTGTCGGTTCCCGCTGAAATCCGTACTTCGCGTGGCAACACGATTGCCTCAATGACTCGCGAAATCAGCCGGACGGGTATTGGCCTTCTGCATCGTGGAGCTGTCACGCCTGGTGAAGTCATTGTCAAGATGGCCAGCGAGACTCGTGAGTTTCAATACAACGTGCAGATCGAATGGTGTTCTCCGTGTGATAACGGCATGTTCATGAGCGGCGGTCGCTTCCTGCCGAATCCTGCCGAAGTGCAGTAAACGCGATCCCGTCGTCGATTGCCCGCCGTCCATCGCAGTTTCGCGCTGAGACGGCGATTGGCTTCTCCGGATCCGTTCTGCTGATTATCGTCCGCTGATTATTGTCTGGCACTCTTTGCAGTGGCTCGATCAGATCAAAGGCGGAGCACGCATCATGGCGACCATTGCGGTCCTGGGAACTCTGGATACCAAGGGCACGGAACACGCGTTTGTTGCCGAGAGAATTCGAGAGCAGGGCCACAAAACGCTGCTGATCGATGTCGGTACCGGTGGTCCACCGCAGGTGACACCTGATATTGCGCGCGATGCTGTTGCGGCGGCAGGTTCGCTTGATCTGCCCGAGCTGATGGTTCGAAGTGACCGCGGAGAGTGTGTGACGGCTATGGCCGGAGCGGCCGCAAAAGCCGTCGAACAGCTTTTCCGCGAAGGTCGAATCCAGGGGATCATAACTCTGGGAGGCAGCGGCGGAACTGCGATTGGCGCGGCGGCAATGCGGGCTCTCCCGATTGGTTTCCCGAAGCTGATTGTGTCCACACTGGCCAGTGGCAACACCGCTCATTACGTCGGCACCAAAGACATCGTGATGATGCCGTCGATTGTGGACGTGAGTGGTCTCAATCAGATTTCGCGAACAATCTTTTCTCGGGCGGCAGGTGCAATCTGCGGCATGGTTGCGGCCTCTGTTTCCACCGAAGCTTCTCGACCGGTCATCGTCGCCAGCATGTTCGGAAATACGACGCGGTGCGTGAACGCAGCAATTCCGAGACTGGAATCGGCCGGTTACGAGGTGCTCGTTTTTCACGCGACTGGGGCCGGTGGTCGCACCATGGAGTCGCTGATTGAAAGCGGCATGGTGGCCGGCGTGCTGGACATCACAACGACAGAGCTGGCCGATGAACTTGTAGGCGGCGTGTTAAGCGCCGGTGCGGATCGACTGAATGCGGCCGCAAGAGCCCGAGTTCCGGCGATTGTCGCCCCGGGCTGTCTTGACATGGTGAATTTCGGTGAACGGCATTCCGTGCCCGCAAACTTCGAAGGCCGGAATTTCTATGTTCACAATCCGCAAATCACATTGATGCGAACAACGCCGGAGGAATGTCGGCAGTTGGGCAGGCTGCTGGCGGAAAAAATCAATGCCTATCAGGCGCCAGTGACCGTTTTGATTCCCCGAGGCGGCATCAGTGTCATCAGTGCGTCGGGCGGACCGTTTTATGATCCGAAAGCAGACGCGGCGTTGTTCGACACGCTGACGGAAACGTTGCGGCCTGATGTTGACGTGATTGCCATGGATTGCGACATCAATGCTCCGGAATTCGCCGTCGCATGTGCAAAGGGGTTACTGTCCAACATCGCCCGCGCCATTTGATTGCAGGCGTTCACAGCTGGGAGATCACAGCGGGGCTCAGCCGCTTTTCGCGGCGCGTTGATCAAGCACTTTTTGATACACGCTGCGGATCTGAGCGGTCATGTTTTCGTGCCGAAACTGCTCGGTAAAACGTTGCTGACCAGTACGGCCCAGGCGTTCGCGAAGTGGTTGGTCTCGAGCCAGACGAATCATGGCCTCAGCCAGTTGTTCGGTGTTGCGGTGTTCGACAAGAATTCCGGTCTGATCATTGAGGCAGACTTCCGGAGCACCGTCGACGTCAAAGCTGATAATCGGCTTGCCGGCCAGAAGTCCCTGCGGGAGAACGCGTGCAAGGCCTTCCCAGTCACTGGTATGCACCACCGCGTCGGCGGCGTGCAGATAATTGGTCACCTCATCCGGCGGGACGAGACCCACAAAACGGAAATGGCTGGTCAGGCCGAGCTCCGCAATTCGAGCCCGGTACTGGTCTTTCAAAATGCCGTCACCGACAAGCAGAAACCGCACATTGGGAACCTGAGCCGCTACGGCGGCTGCTGCTTCAATGAGATAGTTGTGGCCCTTGAGATGAAACAGGCGAGCCACTTTGCAAAACACAATATCGTCTGCCGCGAGATCGAATTCGGCGCGAATCTCGGATGCGTTTCTGGTGGGATGCAGAAACTTGTCAACATCCATGCCACTGTAGATTGTGGTGAACTTTTCACGAGGGGCCACGCCGGCCGCCACATACTGATCGGTCATGGCATCACAGACGCAAATGAAATGATCGCACCAGGCGGCTGCGCGTCGTTCGGCCCAGCGATAGGCATAGTGCAGCAGCGGATTCTGTCCGAAGTGAAATGAGGCTCCGTGAACCGTATGAACGGTGGGCAGAGAAAGTTGAGAAGCGGCGAGCCGTCCGAGTATACCGGCTTTGGAACTGTGAGTGTGCACGATCTCCGGACGATACTCAGCCAGTGCTTTGCGGATGGCACCGACGGCTTTCCAGTCTGTCAACGGGCTGATGTTGCGAGTCAGCTCAGGAAGGATTTTGATATCAAGTCCACGATCCTTGGCACGCCGCTCCAGTGATCCTTCGGGGCCCGTTGTCTGTCCGGTCATCAGACAGACTTCGTCACCAAAGAGATGGTGCTGATCGTCGACATTAAACAGGGTGTTCTCCTGCGCTCCGCCGATGATCATTCGAGTAATAATGTGAGCAACACGCATGGAGGTGAGAAACTCTGATTTGAAGAACGATTAGGTCTGTTGAGGAAAGCGGCGGATGATATCGTTGTCTGGACGTTTGGTCTAAACTTCGGAAAATCCCTGCCCTGGAAATGTTCCCGGAAACGATTCTGACGGCAACGTGACATTCTCTACGCAGATATTGATGTCAATCCCCGGTGCTGCTGCGAGAATCAGTGGTGCGTCGGGTTAAATTCCCGCAAACAACGGTTTTGTCGTTATCCTCACTACGATCTTTCCGTTTCAGAGGACAGAAGAATCCTCTGGATTGCACGGAACTGCGAGTGGGCTGCTGTTTTGTGTGGAAATCTCTTCGGATTCAAAGCCGCGAACTTCATGTCAAATTCACCTGAGGAATCATTGCCGTCCGAACCAAACGATACGTCGTTGGTCCGTGCTGTGCCGTCGTTAACCGGCACGACGAATTCTGAGCCTCAGGCTGTCGCGCCGGATCCGCACAATGCCCCGGATCCGCACCATTCCCCGGATCCGCTCAATGCTCCGGTGATTATGGCGATGACCGATTCCTGCATGACTTCTGATATCGATCAGGAATTGCGAAAAGTCCAGCGGCGATTCGAACAGCTTCAGGCCGCCCAGTTTTTTGCCTGGCGTCGTCGTCATCTGCGAACGTCAACTCTGCTGTTCCTGCTGACCATGTTGAGTACGTTTCTGGTGGGTTCAGGGTACTTTCCGCTGGAGTACATTCTCGGCTGGATTTTTCCTCGGTTTGGAAGCTATCTGCAACAGACTTTCAGGCCTCATGATTTAGACCTGATTATGGTTCGTTCCTGTCGTCAGGGTCTTGAATACTCGGTGCCGCTGATGTCGATTCTGTTCTTTCATGAGATGGGACATTATCTGCAGTCGGTGTGGAATCGAGTGCCTGCGTCGCTGCCCTATTTTATTCCCATGCCGATTCCTCCGATGGGCACTATGGGGGCCGTTATCTTTCAGGGGAAAGGTGTGGCGACTCGTCGCCAGATGTTCGACATCGCGGTCTGGGGACCGCTGGCCGGCCTTGTCGTGACGATCCCGGTGCTGTGGTACGGTCTCAGTATTGCCGAGTATCGGCCGCAACCGGATGACGCTCCCCTGCAGTACAGCCAGCCGCTCATCATTCAGTGGATGATTAATGCCATTCACGGTCCGGCGCCGGAGGGCAGCACGATTGCTCTGGATGACAACGGGATCGCCTTTGCGGGCTGGGTTGGAGTTCTCATCACCGCGATGAATCTGCTGCCCGTGGGGCAACTCGACGGCGGTCATATTCTTTACACGCTGATCGGACGAAAAGCACACCTGGTGGCCAATGCCGTTATTCTGGGTGGTTTTTCCTACATGGTTGTGAACAATAATTTCGCGTTCAGTCTGTTGCTGATTCTGCTGCTGATGACCGGCATTAAGCATCCGCCAACCGCCAACGATCGCGAGAAACTCGGTGTGGGTCGACACATTCTCGGCTGGCTGACGCTGTCATTTCTGCTGGTCGGACTGACCTTGAATCCAATCACTGTCCCTGAGCTGGAGGATGAAACTCAGCCTGTGGAAGCAGTGCAGGTCGTTGCGGAATAAGTTGTCTATGACAACCTTTCTGAGCTGGCAACCGTTCTAAGATTGTGTCGTCCGATCACATCAGAACAAGTCACAGACCGTGAGTTGGTGGCTGTGCGATGATCTTCCGCAAAAGCACGGTGGCTGTTCCCCGGACGGAAGTTTCGTCGCTGCCGGCGGAACTTCCGCCAGGCTCATCAGTCCAGCCCCGCTGCGGCTGAGGATTGCGTTGCGATTTCGTTTGGTCCGAGCTTTGCATTGTGCGAAGTCGGTTCACCATCAGCATCCTGCAGGCGCTTCCAGTGGCTCGAATTGTGGATGGTGAAATGGGTGGATGATGATTCATCGAAAACGGTACCCCATGTGAATCCGACTGCCGGAGCTTGAGTTCATGGTCCCTGCTAAGTGTCGTACTCGGCGAGCATTCACACTGATCGAACTGCTGGTGGTGATCGCCATCATTGCCGTGCTGATCGCACTTCTGCTTCCGGCTGTGCAGGCTGCTCGAGAAGCGGCTCGACGAACACAATGCAGGAATAATCTGAAACAGATCGGGCTGGCTCTGCACAATTATGAGTCGACGTTCGGCACCTTTCCGCCCGGGTTTATCTCGCGAGTCACCGGCCCGTGGCCGGGTGGTGCGAATGATCCAGTTCCGGAAGTTGGTCCCGGCTGGAGTTTGTTTGCGATGATCCTGCCGCAACTGGAACAGACGTCACTGCACCAGCGGATTGATTTCAATCGCCCGATTGCGGATCCCGTCAATCAGTTTGCCCGTTCAACCAATTTGCCCGGTTACCGATGTCCGAGTGATACGTGGTCATCGCCCGTGACTGTCTGGCCGACGTCGCTGGGAATCACAGACTTGGCCGCGAACAGTTACGTGGGTTTACTGGGCGGCGCGGATCCATCAGGGGCTGGCCCCACTGGAAGTTATACGGCACGTCACGAGGAGCCGAATTTTAACGGGATGTTCCACCGCAATCATCCGATCCGAGTTCGGGACATCACGGACGGAACTTCCAATACGATCGGGATTGGAGAGCGGTCGAGCATGTTTTCTCCCAACGGCTGGGCGGGCGTGATTCCCGGTGCCCAAACAGTCTTCTCTCCGATGATTGCAGCCCAGCGTGGGCAGGTCGTTGGCGCGACCGTGCGACCCGCCATTACCATCACCACCGTGCATGTGCGATCCGGCGGTCCCAACGCCCCCACCGGCAGCACGGGGGGCTTCTGGGCGCCGCATCTCGGAGGCGTCCATTTCCTGCTGATGGATGGGTCAACTCGCACGATCGGGACCGACGTGGATATTCGCATCTTCCGCGCGCTCGCAGGCCGCAACGACGGCGTAGTGATCAGCGAGTTCTAGAAGCCGCTTCAACCAGAGCTTGCCCCCCCCCTGTTGATCCGCACAATGACCTTTGGCTTCAATGAGGACTACGGCTTCCGAATCCTACCTGCCCAGTTCTTTGACGATGTTGTCCGCTTCGTAAACAACTTGCAACGCTTCGCGAATTGCACTCGAGTGAACCGAAACAGAACGGGCCTGTTTATCCGTGTAAACATAGTTACCGGACAGCGACTGGATATTGCCATCGAAGATCAGGCCGACAAGTTCTCCGGCTTTGTTGACGACAGGACTTCCGGAGTTACCTCCGATAATGTCGGCCGTGCAGACGAAGTTAAACGGAGTTGTCCCGGACAGTTTTGACTCGGCCTTCTTCCATGACTCGGGCAACTTATAGTCCGTCTGGCCTTCGTGCTTCTTTTCATGTTCAAAAGCGCCGCCAAGGTTGGTCCATGCGGGAATTTGCTGGCCGTCCTGCTCGTACCCTTTCACCGGGCCGAAAGCCAATCTGAGAGTAAACGTTGCGTCCGGATAAGCGGAAGTTCCTTCGGTCGCAAACTTCGCCTCGGCAATCAGGGCATATGCCTGCTTGTCCTGTTCATCAAGCTGATCCGTGATCGAACGAATGCGGCGAATTGAAGGGTTCACCGTTTTTGCCAGCAGGATCATCGGATCCTTGCTGTCGTTGATCGCCTGAATACCGCCCGCGGCAATCTTCTTGCGAGCCTCAACGCTTAACAGTTCTGTCCCACTGATCAGCTCTGCCGCGCGATCGGCTGGGCTTTTACCGGCCAGAATCTTCTGGCACACCGGATCATCGAAACCTCGCTGCTCCAGGGTTTTGGCGATTGAGTCGGCCAACAGCGTCTGGTCGAGATCGGTATAGACAGGAGCTTCGGAGTAGAGCTGCTGCAACAAGGATTCACGGCCAGCGTCGGAGAATTCCGGCAGTCGCTCACCAGATGGCTTCTGATCCTCTTCTGCCATCTGCACCAGTTCCAGTGCGATGTTGTAGAGTTGCGAATTAACGGCCACACCCTTACCCAGCAGCGACGCTCGCTTCTTTGTCGTTTCGGCGATCGTATCCCATGCGGAACCCAGAGGTTTCAGCTTGGGATCGGCCGCGATGATTTCTCGCAGTTTGGCTTCGGCCGCAGCCTTGTCCGCCAGCACCTGAGGATCCTGCAAACCAGCCAGCATTCCCAGGCGAGCCTTGCGTGAATTCTGCACGCCAAACAGCTCATCGCGGGCACGGCGAGCATTCTCTTTGCCGCGAAGTGAGTACTGTTGAAGCAGAATTTCCTGACGACGCAGACTGGCCATGATGTAAGGCAGATTCAGGTCGCGCTGATACTTCAACGAATCCACTGTCAGGATACGACTCGTGCGGCCGGGGTTACCGGATACAAACACGACTTCATTCTCGGCAGGGCCATCCGCCGACCACTTCAGAAAGTGCTCAATCTTCGCTGGCTTGCCATCTTCGTACACTCGGAAAATCGTGGCATCAAGGCAGTATCGAGGATACTCAAAGTTGTCCGCGTCACCACCAAAGAATGCGATCGCGGTTTCAGGAGCCCAGACCAGTCGAACGTCGGTGTACTTCTTGTACTGATAAAGATGATAACGCCCGCCGCCGTAGAGTGTCGTGACAGTACTCTTCAGACCGGATTCATCCAACGCGTCCTTTTCGATCTTCGCGATGACAGCTCGGCGAGCCGCCACGGCCTGTTCGGTCGTCATGTCGGCTGTTACGGAGGCCTTTACAACATCGGTCACATCCTTGACGTTGACCAGTTGATTCAGTTCGAGGTCAGGGGCTTTCAGTTCCTGATCCGGAGTCTTCGCCAGAAAGCCGACTTCCATGATATTTCGCTCGGGCGTTGACAGCTTGAACAGTGTATCTGAACCCACATGGTGATTCGTCAGCACAAGTCCGGTGCTGGAAATAAAAGACGCCGATCCACCGACATTGAAGCGAACGCTCGACTTCATCAGATGCTCGGACCACTCTGGAGACGGTTCAAAGCCGTATCGTTCTTTCAGTAGTTCCATGGGCAGATCATTGAACAACCACATGCCTTCATCGCCGCGTGCGGAGGAAAGACTGCCGGCCAGAATCGCCGTCAGACAAATCATTGATGTGAGTCTCATGGGGAGCCGCTTACTGAAGAAGGAGTGAGAAGTTTATCCACGTCATTGCTGACGATTACACCATAGTTCACCGCACCCAGCCAGCCGGACATGATGATGCCCACACTGCCCGCGTGGAAGAGTCCTGAAATCTGCTGTGGCAGATCACGGCTGACCTGCAGGCCCTCAAACTTGGTCCCGAAGGAAGACCCGGCGAGATGCCGAGTATAGTGTTCGAATGTTTTGGGCGTCGCCGCTTCGACATGATCCAGTTTGGCTCGGATATCAGGCACGTAGCGTTCGAGGCAATCCAGAGTCGTCTCGATCAGATCCTTCTTGGACGCTTCGTAGTCTTCCGGCGAAAGATCGGCCCAGTCGCGATAGTTTGCATTCGTCGAAGAAACCACCAGCCAGCGATCGCTGCCCGGGCGTGTCGACGGATAGTAGAAGCTGAACGTTCGGCTGCTGACTTTTTTGCTCAGCAAAGCGTCAATATCGAACCCCTTGTGTTCGGAATGGAACAGAAGGTCTCCGCAACTGTCATCGAAACTCTCGCCCGGTTTCAGAGCCATATAAACCTGGCACGAGCTGTTATTCAGACGGACCGCTTTGGCCTCATCAATAAACTTCTTGTCAAAGTGCTGCTCACCCACCAGGTTCTGAATCGTGCTCTTGACGTTGGCGTTCGATACAACCGTGCGGCATCCGATGCGTTTGCCGTTCACAATTACGCCGGTCACTTTTCGATCCGGTCCGACCTCAATCTTCTCCACGAGACTGCGGATGCGAATGTCGACGCCGTTACGCTCCAGTTCGGCCTTCATCTTCAGCACCAGTGCATCAGTGCCGCCTTCGAAGGTATAAACACCCTTTTGCATGAAGTTGGAGAACACAATTCCGTAAGTGATTGCGGGGTCTTCCAGAGTCGACCCGTTCGCGTAGGTAATCGGTTCCATCAACAAACGAACGACATCATCACGACCGGGAAAGAACTGTTCGAACAATTCCCGAGTCGTCTTAGATTGTTCATCGAAAAAGTTCATGCTCCGTGCGGTGTCGAAGAACTGCTGAACGGTGGGCAAAGCGATGCCGAAGTGTTCCACCAGAATGCGCGTGAAATCTTCGCGAGTAAAAGTGGTGCGAAGCGAGAACTGCGGATTCTCGAAACGGACCCCTTTAAGCTGGACGATGGATTCGGCAATTTCCGGTGTCCAGTACTTGCGGCAGCTCTTGATCATTCCGTGCGGAAAGCCATGCAGGGAGATATCAAAGATGTGTCCGCCGGCGCGTTTGAACCATGTGGCCATGCCGCCGAGCTGATAGTGGTGCTCAAGAAGCAGCACGCTGTAGCCCTGGCGAGCCAGAATATTGGCCGACGTCAAACCCGCCAGACCGCTGCCGATCACGACAACATCGTACGAGTCTTTGGTGCCTTTCAAAAAGTCACGAGCCATTCGAACGTTCAATCAAATCCGTCGGCGGAGTCGACAGTTCCGTATATCGCCCGTCGCTCCGCCGACGGGTTTTGTCAGGCAGCCGGGGAATGGCTGCTGCGGCAGACTAGCAAAAGGCGACGAACAACTTCAAACGCTGCGACGGCTTCCGAGCTTATTCTCTCCCGTCCGGGGAAACCGTGAGCAATCGACCGTGCATCATTGGCGATGAAAACGGCCCGTGAAGCTCGATCCGGAAAACGTCTGGGAAGACGGAACGGAATCTGAAAGGTTCGAGGCACGGCATATCCTCACTTCACCGCTTCCAGATGAAAGCAGTCGCGGATTTCGGTAGGTCTTGCCTGCCGGGCAGGGCTTCGCGGCTTGGCGCGATCTCAATGAATGTGAACCGTTAGTATCGGCTTGCGGTCTCATTGGCACGTCGCACCAGGTTCGACTGCGGCAATACGAAAATCCTTTCCGGCGGAAAGGACCTACTTTAACAACCATCCGCGACTACACCCGTAAAGCCAGATGGGGCCGAGACTCGCGTGTTGCCCCGTGTCGATTGCAATTCAGGGACCGAATCAACGAGAGAAGTCGGTGTAATTGCAAGGCGTTTCCTGAAAAGATGTGGGTAAAGAAGAGCCTTTCTGCCACGGGTTAAACGGAGCGATTTGAGAAACGCTGGACTAAGTATCCCGAGGAATAATGGTCTTTGAAAACGCTTCAAGATGGCGGAAATTGTCACAATAGGTTGTGTATCTCAGCATGGGGCGAATCTCTGCCGTCAGAGCCTGACCACCGACCACGAGAACGCAGCCGAAGGAAGTGGCCGTGTCAAACAGCACGTTAAGGTTGGCCGCGAATTGTTCCGGAGATCGAATTGACGTGACGCTGAGCCACATCAGGCGAGGTCGATCGTTCTCGACGGCTTTCAACAGCGTATTGAACGGTAACATGTTTCCCAGCGACAGGGCTCGCCAGCCGCACTCACGTAAAACCACTTCAGACATACTGGAAGCGATTGTATAGGGATCGCCGTCCAGAGTACCGCCGATCGCCACCGGCCCGTCTGTTGGTCCGCTTCCCACAGCTCTGCGGAGTTCATGAACAACTCGCGAGCAG